>NZ_JAUEIQ010000010.1:0-102179 GCF_030385545.1 Collinsella ihumii
CCAGTGGCTACGCTACGCGAACATGCGTCGGATCTCGTCGCGCCCTTCGCGGCTGCAGAACAGCACGGTCTCGTCGCCCGCGCGCAGGACGGTGCGCCCGTTCGGCACGATCAGGTCGCCGCCATGGTCGACGGCGACCACGATCGTCTGATCGGGGAAGGTGATCTGGGAAAGCGGCATGCCCTCCACCTTCGAGCCGGGCTTGACCGTGGTCTGCACGATGCTGTGCTCGTCGCGGCCGAGCTTCATCAGGGTGAGCATGTCGCGCAGGCTCATGCCCTCGCGAATGAAGCGGGTGATGATCTCGGCCTGGTTCACCCCGACATCCACGCCGTTGACCGGCGTGAACATCCAGGCGTTTGCCGGGTCGTTGACGCGCGCGACGACGCGCGGCACCGAGAACTCCATCTTGGCCAGCATGGAGACCACGAGGTTGACCTCGTCTTGGCCGGTGACCGCGGCGACGACGTCGGCCATGTGCACGCCGGCGCGCTCGAGCGTGCGCGGGTTCGAGGCGCTCTGCTCGATGATGGTGCAATCGGGGCAGGAGCGGCGCAGGCGCTCCACCGCCTCGGCGCGCTGCTCGATGATCGTGACGGTCTCGCCGTCGGCGCACAGCTGCGATGCCAGGTGGGCGCCGATCTTTCCGCCGCCCGCAATGATGATCTGCATAGTATCGCCTACTCTCCGATGCCGAGCATCTGCTTGAACTTGCGGCTCGCCGAGGACGTGACGGCGGCGTAGATGATGTCGCCGTTGGCGAGCACGGTGCCTTGGGTCGGTATGAATGTCTCGTTGTTGCGCGAGATGCCGACGATCTGGACCTCGCCTATGGCGGTGAGCTCGCGGACGGTGGAGCCGTCGAGCAGCGCCGGGATGTCCGCGCGCACCAGGCGCACGTCGCCCGAGCCGATGTCGTAGACGCCGTCGAGCTGCTGGTAGGTCAGCAGCTCGCAGATGCGCGAGATGCCCCAGTCGTTCGGGGAGATGGTCTGGATATCGAGCCTGCGGTAGGTCTCGGCCTTGGACAGGTCGTGCAGGCGCGCGATGACGCGGGGCACGCGGAACATGCTGCGCGCCACATGGGCGACCACGATATTGGCCTCGTCGGAGCCCATGCACGAGACCAGCGCGCTCGCGCGCATGATGCCGGCCTCCTCGAGCACGCTGCGGTCGAAGCCCACGCCGCAGACCTTCTTGCCGGTAAACGAGGGGCTGAGCGCGTCGAGTGCCGCCCGGTCGCGGTCGACGACGGTCACCTCGAAGCCCTGGCGAGACAGGCGCTCGGCCAGGCCGGAGCCCAGAAACCCGACTCCTACAACGATCACGTTCATCTTCATCACCTTTCAAAAGACGGGGAGCGCGGCTCCCCGCGTTGCATAAGGGTAATCCCGAAAACCCGGGGTGCGCCTCTACGCCTGCCGCGCGGCGCGCCGGGCGTCGCGGCGGCGAAGCCAGGCCTTGCGCGCCTCCTCGATGGCGATGACCACCGGCGGGATGCAGCAGAGGAAGACATAGTCCTGCCAAGCGAGCGGAGCGGTATGGAACACGCTCTGGAGCGGCGGGAACACCGTCAAAAACACGATGAGGGCGACCTCGAACACGATGCCGATGACGATCTGGCGGTTGGCGAGCAGCCCAATCTTGAACACCGAGGTCTTCTCGGTGCGGCAGTTCATGACCTGGCCGATCTGGGCGAACACGATGCCCGCGAGCGTCATGGTCGTCGCCTGGATGTAGACCGGGTCGGCGTCGTTGCCGATGCCGGCGAGCGGCACGGCGGGCCAGCCGTTCAGGATGTTGACCAGGAAGTAGCCGATCATCGCCGCGATTGACCCCATGAGGCCGTACCACAGGAAGGCCTTCACGAGCACGCGCGGGTTGAGCAGGCGCTCGTTGGGGTCGCGCGGGGGCTGGTCCATGACGGTGCCCTCGGGGGGCTCGGTGCCAAGACCCAGCGCGGGCAGCATATCGGTGCCCAGGTCGATGGTCAGGATCTGCATGGTGGTCAGCGGCAGGGGCACGGCGCCGCCAGACAGCAGGTACACGGCGTTCGGCACGGCCTCGGGCGCGTTGGAGTTCAAGATATAGAGGAGGAACTTGCGGATGTTGCTGTACACCGCGCGACCCTCCTCGATGGCGGCCACGATCGAGGCGAAGTTGTCGTCGGTCAGGATCATGTCCGCAGCCTCCTTGGCCACGTCCGTGCCGGCCACGCCCATGGCGACGCCGATGTCGGCCTTCTTGAGCGCCGGCGCATCGTTCACGCCGTCGCCGGTGACGGCCACGATCTCGCCCATCTCCTGCAGGGCGGTGACGACGCGAAGCTTCTGCTCGGGCGCCATGCGGGCGAAGACCACCTGTCCGGCGAGCTTTTCCTTCAGCTCGTCGTCGCTCATCTTCGAGAGCTCGAAGCCCGAGATGACCGACAGGTCGCCCCCGTCGACGATGCCGATGCGCCGGGCGATGCTCGCGGCGGTCAGGCCGTAGTCGCCGGTGATCATGACGATGCGGATGCCGGCGCGACGGCACTCGGCGACGGCCGCGGCGACCTCGGGGCGCGGCGGGTCCATCATGACCTCGAGGCCCACGAAGGTGAGGTGGCACTCGATGGTCTCGGGCGTGTAGGCGCTCATGGACGCGGGCACGCCCTGGCGCTCCGCCTCGGCGCCGAGGGGACGATAGGCCACGGCGAGCACGCGCAGGCCGTCGGCGGCGTAGGAGTCGTTGGCGTCCATGATGCGGGCGCGCAGCTCGTCGGTCATGGGCACGACGCGCCCGTCCACGCGGATCTTGTCCGCCAGGCGCACGACCTCGTTGGGGGCGCCCTTCGTGAAGGCGATGCGCGTCGCCCCGTCGACGGGGTCCTCCAGGCTGTGGACGGTCGTCATGCGCTTGCGGCGGCTCTCGAAGGGCAGCTCCTTCACGCGCGGCATGCGGCTCTCCAGCTCAGCGGGGTCGATGCCGCCCTTCTGGGCGGACACGATCAGGCAGGCCTCGGTCGGGTCCCCGTAGACCTCGTAGCGCTTGCCCTCCTCTTCGGGGGCGTGCAGGCGCGCGTTGCCGCACAGAAGCCCGCCTTCCAGCAAAAGCTCCAGATCGGGGTCGTCGACGGCGCGATACGTCGTTCCGCCCGCTTCGATGGCGCCTTCGGGCGCATAGCCCACGCCGGTGATCTCGTACTCGCGCGACGCGGTCCACAGGTGGTTGACCGTCATCTCGTTTTGGGTGAGCGTGCCGGTCTTGTCCGTGCAGATGACGCTTGTGGAGCCCAGCGCCTCGACGGAGCTGAGCTTCTTGACGAGGGCGTTGCGGCGGCTCATGCGCTGCACCGCCATGGCGAGCGACAGCGTCACGGTGGGCAGCAGGCCCTCCGGGATGAAGGCGACGACCATGCCGAGCGCGAAGATGAACGACTGCGCGAAGGGTTCATGCACGACGAACATGGAGAGGGAGAAGAAGATGATGCCCATGCACATGGCGAAGACGGTGACCTGCTTGGTGAGGCGGTCGAGGTCGCGCTGCAGCGGGCTCTCGGCGTCCTCCATGTTCTGGGTCAGGTTCGCGATCTTGCCGAACTCGGTGTCCATGCCGATGCGGATCACCACGGCGCGGCCGTTGCCCTCCGACACGCTCGTGCCGGCAAAGACGAGGTTGGGGATCTCGGCTGCGGAGAGCCCTTCCTCGAGGACGGCGTCCGAGGTTTTGCGCGAAGGGTTGGACTCGCCGTTCAACGTGGATTGGTTCACCTGCAGATCCGAGCTCGCGATCACGCGGGCGTCGGCCGAGATCTTGTCGCCTTCCGCTAGAAGCATGATGTCGCCGGGGACGAGGTCCTCCGCGAGCACCTTCTGCTCCTGCCCGTCGCGGATGACGTTGGTGTAGGCGGGCAGCATCTTCTTGAGCGCTTCGGTCGCCTGGCTTGCGCGATATTCCTGCCAGAAGCTGAAGACGCCGTTGATGATGTTGACGAGCCATACGGCAACGCCCAGCTCGGGCAGGCCCGCGATGAACGCGATGATGCCCGCCACCCACAGCAATATGGCCATGAGGTGGGTGAAGTTGGACAGAAACGCGATGATGGGCGAGCGTTTCTTGCCGGATTCGATCAGATTCTTGCCGTAGCGCTGCTGGCGTGCCGTCGCCTCCGTGGACGGGAGGCCGCCGGCGCCGACGCCGAGCATGGCGAGCGTCTGGTCGATCGTCGATGTTCTGATTGTCTCAATGAGATTGCCGGAATCGTCTCCGGCTCGGTGTGCACGTCCGGGCTCTAGGTGCGGGCCCGAATCCGTGCCTGCCGCTTCCTGCGGCGACGCGGGGTTCTGCGTTCCCATAATCCCCATCCTTCCCACGGTCAAAAGCTGGTGCTTTTGGCGAGAAAAACAAAAACTAGGGCCACGGGGGCTCGCGCATGCCCCTGTGGATGGCACTGCATCATATCCATGTGCCCAGCGAGATGCAAGGGTCTTTTTTCAAAATTTTGTAAGCAACGTTTTACCATATAGCAGGGCAAAAATGAGACCGCAAAGCTCACGTTCAAAATGCAAATCGGGGACGTACCTTCCGCTTGCACTTATGCAAACTCGGGGACGTACCTTCCGCTTGCACTTTTGCACGAGGGGGACACGCCTTCGCCGTATCCGCTTGTATGTTCGCGGCGGATTCCGGAGGAGGGGCCCTCTCAAAATGATGCGCGATCCCCTAAAACGGGTGAGGGGCCATCGGAAGAGGCCGTGTAGCAGTTTTCGACCGTGAAAAAAGCCGGCAGGAGCCAGCATCCTCTTCGAAGCGGTTTTTACGGAGCCGTCTCCCTCAGCGCAAGAGTGCAAGCTGAAGGTACGTCCCCGATTTGCAAAAGTGCACGCCGAAGGTACGTCCCCGAGTTTGCATGCGGGAGGTGCGTCCCCGATGTGCATGTGCTTGCGTGCTCATTGCGTGGCCATGGGCATGGGGGCTTTTTCGCGTCCGCCATTCGGTATATCATACCGTCCGTGTGTTTCTAAAGGTCGGCCCTGCGCACCGCGCGTCGCCGGCTCGCGTAAGTACGAAGGAGTCTCGCATGTCCGGACATTCTAAGTGGGCCACCACCAAGCACCGCAAGGGCGCGCAGGACGCTAAGCGCTCCGCGCTCTTCTCCAAGCTTTCCCGTAACATCACCGTCGCCGCCCGCCTGGGCAACGACCCCAATCCCGATAACAACGCCTCCCTTGCCGCCGCTGTCGCCAAGGCCAAGGCTCAGTCCATGCCCAAGGACAAGATCAAGAGCGCTATCGACAAGGCGTTCGGCACCGGCGCCGACGCCGCCGTGTACGAGAACATCGTCTACGAGGGCTACGGTCCCGCGGGTGTCGCCGTCTACGTCGAGTGCCTGACCGACAACCGCAACCGCACCGCCGCCGACGTCCGCTCCGCGTTCAGCCACGCGGGCGGCAACCTCGGCACCAGCGGCTCGGTCGCCTTCCAGTTCGAGCGCAAGGGCCAGGTCATCGTCGCCAAGGAGATCGTCGATCCCAACGATAAGAAAGAGAACATGATGGCCAACGGCGCCGCGGGCGACGAGGAGGAGTTCATGATGGCCGTCGCCGAGGCCGGTGGCGACGACTACGAGGACGCCGGCGAGGAGTGGGTCGTGTGGACCGCCCCGGGCGACCTCATGGCCGTCTCCAAGGGTCTCGAGGAGCAGGGCATCGAGGTCAAGGGCTCTGAGCTCACCATGGTTCCGACCACCCCGACCGATGTCACACCCACCGACGCCAAGAAGGTCCAGCGCCTCGTCGACCGTCTCGAGGAGCTCGACGACGTCCAGGACGTCTACCACACCATGAACATGACCGACGAGGTCGTCGCCGCCCTCGAGGAGGAGTAGCGCACGCTCGTCCACGTCGTGGATGATGAAAGCCGGGTCCGCGCATCGCGGCCCGGCTTTTGCGTATTCTGCGATCGAGCGCGGCGGAAGCGCGCCTTCGGGTATACGAAAACGAGCGGGACGGCTGCGCGCCTCGGCGCAACTCGGATCGCACGAGGCGTTTGTCGTCTGCTAAGCTGTTCTCACGTTCGATCTCTCGGAAGGGGGCTGGCGCATGCGCGCGTTCAGGAAGGTCCTTGCGGTCCTGTTCCTCATGGCCGGCATCGTGGTGTGCGGCGTGTTCGCCGCCGAGCGCGCCGGTGTGCCGTTGGGCCACATCGACCGCGTGCTCGACACGCCCGCGGGACATGTCGCGTCGCTCGCGTGCGCGGCGATCGCGGGCCTCGGGATCCTGGTCGTCGCGATCATGACGCTCGCCGAGCGGCCCGAGATCACCTGCGTGCATCCGGCGGGCAATCCCGATATCGAGGTGAGCCTCACCGCCCTGGCCTCGGCCGCGCGCCGCGCCGCGCCGGGCGAGGACGACGTGCTCATCGAGTCGGTCGAGGGACGCGTTGCCGGAAAGGGCCGCGACGAGGTCCGTTTGACCGTCGAGGTCATCGCCTTTACCGACCAGGGGCTCGACGCGTTGGCCCGGCGCATGCAGCGCCGTGTCGAGACCGCATGCGAGGCGCTGCTCGGCACGCCCGGCGTCGTCGCCCGCATCCGCTTTTTGCCGAGCAAGACCACGATCGTGACCAAGGAGGTCTAGCGTGAGCGATACCGTACACTCCGGCGCCAAGAAGGCGGCGCCCAAGCTGACGATCGAGCAGGAGCCGATGGCCGACGATCAGGCGGCGCCGGCATCCGATGCATCATCCGAGCAGGCTGCGCACGCGCGAAGCGCCCTCGGCGACCAGGCCGTTGGGTTCATCAAGGGGCTGGGCGCATCGCTGTGGGCATACGCCGACACGCACCATTACACGGTGCTGTACGGCTTCATCGGGTTCGTGCTCGCCGTCCTCATCCTGACGATCGGACTGTGGTCGACTATCGTCATCGCCATCTTCGCCGGCGTGGGCGCCACGCTGGGCCAGATCCGCGACGGCGACAACGGCATCGTCAACTTCTTCAGCAGGCTGTTCGGCGGAAAGCGCTAAGCCTGCCTTTTGCGTACGGAACGTAGCAGGATCGCGGCGCGGCCGCGCAAGCAGAAAGGGGAGCACCCATGACCGACGAGCTCAAGGTTGCTGTGGAGACGGGTGAGCCGGAGGCGGCCGAGATCGACGCTGCCGAGACGGCGGGCGTCGTCGTCGCCGATGCGCAGGAGCAGGCGGACGAAGATATGGCCGACGACGGGGAGTTCGACGACGAGCTCGATTCCGAGGATTCGCTGACCTACTCCAACGGCGTGATCGAGAAGATCGTCGCCATCGCCACGCGCGAGGCCGCCCACGTGCTCGGCATGAAGGGCAACCTCATGCACTTCGTGCAGGAGACGCTGGGCGCCGAGAACCTGACGAAGGGCGTGTCCGTCGAGGTCACCGACGACAACCGCGTGATCGTGAACATCTCGGTCATCATCGAGTACGGCGCGTACGCGCCCGCGATCTTCGAGGACGTCAAGGAGCGCGTCACCGAGCGCCTGGCCGCCATGACGGGGCTCGAGGTGGCGGGCATCAACCTGCGCATCGAGGACGTCATGACCCGCGAGGAGTACGCGGCGAGCCACAAGCGCGCCCAGGAGGCCGCGGCGGAGTAGCGCCGCGCGCGTGACAGCGAGATAGAGCAGCCGGCACCCCGGGGCGGCGATCCGTCCCGGGGTGCCGGCTGCTCTATCTCGCTGTCACGCCCTCTTGTTTCACAGTCGTTTCGCGCTTGCATCGGACATGTAGCCCTGTTACTGTAGTTTACATGTTTACGAATGCCGCACATATGATGATGGTTATGATGATGCCCTCGCCCGGGCACTTTGCTATGCCGCGCGCAACCCGCCGGCATGGGGAGACCGGGCGCCTTCATTAGGTCGTCTTTGGCAGAAGACGACCCGCCTCAGTTCGCGAACCATCATCGGGCGGAGTTTTTCTCGTGATTCAAATCAATCATCTGTGCAAAGAGTTCGACGGCGCCTCGGGCGTCGCGCATGCTCTCGATGACATCAACATCGATATCGCCGACGGCGACATCATGGGCATCATCGGCATGAGCGGTGCCGGCAAGTCCACGCTCGTGCGCTGCATCAATCTGTTGGAGCGCCCCTCGTCGGGCCAGATCGTCGTCGACGGGCAGGACGTGACGAGCCTGTCCGGCGCGGAGCTTCGCAGCTATCGCCGCCGCGTGGCCATGATCTTCCAGAACTTCGGCCTGCTGTCCCAAAAGACCGTGCTCGACAACGTGTGCTTCCCGTTCCTCGCCGCGACGGGCAAGGTGACGGCCGAGAACCGCGCGTATGCCCTCGACCTGCTCGACATGGTCGGCCTGCGCGAGAAGGCGCCGTCCTACCCCTCGCAGCTGTCCGGTGGCCAGCAGCAGCGCGTCGCCATCGCCCGCGCGCTCGCGTGCGACCCCGAGTACATCCTGTGCGACGAGGCCACCAGCGCGCTGGACCCGGCGAGCACCAACACGATTTTGAAGCTGCTGCGCGAGATCAACCGTAAAACGGGCGTCACGGTCATCGTCATCACGCATGCGATGAGCGTCGTCGAGAAGATCTGCCGTAATGTCGTCGTGTTGGAGCACGGCCGCGTGGTCGAGAAGGGGAGCGTGGCCGACGTGTTCGCCAACCCCACCTCCCAGGCCGCGAAGGTGCTGCTCGAAAGGGTTGATTGGGATGCTTGATGCCGCGAACGCCTTCATCGCCGAGTACGGCGAGCTCCTTGTCGAGGGCACGGGAAGCACGATCGTCATGGTGCTCGTGCCCACGCTGATCTCATATATCATCGGCATCGCGCTCGGCGTGGTGCTCTATCTCACCGCTCCGGGCTCCTTGCGCCCCGCGCCCGCGCTCAACGCGGTGCTGGGCTGGGTCGTCAACATCCTGCGCTCGTTCCCCTTCATCGTGCTCATGGTGTTCATCATCCCGTTCACGCGCCTCATCATGGGTACGGGGTCGGGCATCCTGGGCACCATCCCGCCGCTTGTGCTGTCCGCGTCGCCCTTTATCGCGCGCATGATCGAGCAGTCGCTCGCCGAGGTGCCGCGTGAGTCCGTCGAGGCTGTCGAGGCGTGCGGGGCGAGCACGGCGCGCATCGTGTTCTCGGCGCTTTTGCCCGAGGCCCTGCCCTCCATCGTGCGCGGCGTCGCCGTCGTGCTCATCTCCGTGCTGGGCTACACCGCCATGGCCGGCGCCATCGGCGCGGGCGGCCTGGGCGACATCGCCGTGCGCTACGGATACTACCGTCGCGTCGACGAGGTCATGATCGTCGCCGTCATCATCCTCGTGGTGATCGTGCAGGTCATCCAGGGCGTGTGCGACATCGCCGCGCGCAAGGTCGACCACCGCGGCGTCTAGCGACGACCGCTTCTCCAACAATCTCAATCAAGAAAGGTATTTACCATGTTGAACAACATCGCTCTCTCCCGTCGTTCCCTGATCGCCGCCGCGGCAGCTGTCGTCGGCGTCGGATCTCTGGCCGCGTGCGGCACCTCCGGAGACACGTCGGCCGCCGGCGGCTCTTCTGCCGAGGGCGGCTCGCAGACGCTGACCGTCGCCGCGAGCCCGAGCCCGCACGCCGAGATCCTGAACGACTTCGCTGCCGACAAGCTCGCCGAGCAGGGCATCGCGCTCGAGGTGAAGGAGTACACCGACTACATCCTTCCCAACCAGGACGTGTCCGCCGGTGAGATCGATTGCAACTACTTCCAGCACATCAACTACCTCAACAATTACAACGAGGAGAACGGCACCGACCTGGTGAACGTGGGCAAGATCCACTTCGAGCCGATGGGCGTGTTCGCCGGCAAGTCGGACGACCTCGCCAACATCGCTGATGGCGCGACCATCTCGGTTCCCAACGACGCCACCAACGAGGGCCGCGCGCTGCTGCTTCTGCAGGAGCACGGCGTCATCACGCTCTCCGAGTCCGCCGGCATCACCGCGACGCCCAACGACATCGTGGACAATCCGCACAACGTCGAGATTCTCGAGCAGGAGGCCGCCATGCTGCCCTCCACGCTCGCTGACGTGGACTTCGCGGTCATCAACGGCAACTACGCCATCGACGCCGGCCTGACGCTGGCGGACGCCGTGGCCCAGGAGAGCGCCGACTCCGACGTCATCAAGAACGAGTACGCCAACGTCATCGTGACGAGGCCCGAGCTTGAGGACGACGAGCGCATCAAGGCGCTGGTCGACGTGCTGACGACCGATGAGTTCAAGGAGTACCTGGCCGACACGTTCGGCGACTCCGTCCAGGCGGCGTTCTAGGCCATCTGCCTATTCGTGAATCCGACAAGCCCCGGCGGCAGGACCTGCCGCCGGGGCTTTTGCATGCAAGCCGGGGACGTGCCTCCCGCGTGCAAAAATGCACGCGGGAGGCACGTCCCCGGCTTGCATGGGTGTCGGATGTTTGTCGGATATCGTTAAGAAACGCGATGTTAGCTGCAAAATAGCAATAGTACACAAAATTAAATAATCAGAACATATACTGAGCACCTACATGCGGAACCGACGAGACGAAAGGGGACCGGTATGAGGTGCAACGCATGCGGATCGTACGTGGCGGACGGCAACAGGTTTTGCCCCGTGTGCGGATCGGGCAACGTCGCGGCTGATGCGAACGGGGGATGTAACGAGCATACGGTGCCGCCGCCGGGCCCTGCGGGGCGGAATCGAGGCGCATCCCCGCAAGGCCCGTCAGCCGCATTCGCCGGCGGATACGGGGCGCAGGCGACGTCGATGCCCGGGTGGAACTGCTCGGCGGCGGCACCCGCCTCTCGCGCGAAGGGCTGTCTTGCCCAGGCGATCGACGACGCGGTGGGCGGCGCCTGCCGCCTGCGCCGCATCGTTCGGAGCGCGCTGTTTCCCACCGCGGTCGCCGCCGCCTCGGTTCTCGCTTCCTCGCTGCCGGTGGCCGGGACCGTCATCGGCCCGGTGGGACTCGCATGCTCCGCCGTCTTGCTTCTGTGCTGCGGCGGCTACGGGGTGGCTTGGGGGCGCGAGCTCTCCGCGCCGCACGGCTTTGACGCCGATGCCCCCGTCGCGCGCACCTCATTGCTGTCGCTCGGCTTTTTCGGCGGGGCGCTGCACCTTGTCGCGGTGGTGGTGAGCGCCATCCCCGGTCTGATCGCCTGGGCGCTGAGCTTTCTGGGCATCGGCTTGGGGGCGACGTTGCTTTGGGACTCCTACGGCGTGGGGTTCTCGGTACTCGGGACGGTTGTTTCGCTGATAGCAGGGGTCATCTCGATCGCACTCCATGTCCTCGCCATCGGCTTGGCGGTGGTGCTCACCATGTTCACCGACGCGATGACGATGCATCTGGTGGTGACCGGAAGGCTCGAATCCGCGTTCTCGCTCGCGGGGGTGCTCGCCGTCTTCCGCAAGGAACCGGGGAAGCTGTTCTGCGCGTCCGTGGTCCCCGGTCTGGCCGCCATCGCGGCGGTCATGGTGGGCAATCTGGCGTTGTCGCTCGTATCGGATGCCCTCGACGTGCTTCCGTTCGGCATGGTGGGGACGGGCCTGTTCGACCCCATCGGCGGCTTTGGCGCCAACGTCGTCTTGGCGGCACTCGTCGGCCTCGCGGCGTTTTGCGTCTCGTGCGGCTCGATCGTCCGATACCGGGCCGTCGGGTACTGGGCGCAGCGCTTCGCCCCGTCTTGGAAGGACGAGGCCGAGCACGACTGCGTGCTGCCCTTCACGCATCGGTTCGCCACGACGCTGAGAATCTGAACCACGTGGAAAGGAAACGCTCATGATCTGTCCGAATTGCGGCTCTCCCGTACCTGAAGATTCCGCGTACTGCCCGGTGTGCGGCATGCCGGCGACCACCCCGCAGGCCCAGGCGGGCACGACGGACATCGCGCCGTACCAGGGTGAGGCGGGACAAGCGTACAGCCAGCCCTACCAGCAGTCGCCCTCCCAGCAGGGGTATCAGCAGCAAGGCTATGGGGGAGCTCCGTTTTCCGGGGGTGCGGAAGGATATGCTGCCTCGGGAGGGTTCGCGCCTCCCGCACCCATGGGTAGCGCTCGGGCCCTGAACGATAGACGCAGCACCCTGATGGTCCTGCTGCTCAATATCGTGACGTGCGGCGTCTACTGGTACATCGCGCTCCACGAGATCGCTGAGGACACCAATATCACGTGCGGAGGCGATCGCGAGGAGACGCCGGGCATGGCCGTGTTCATCGTCCTGTCGCTTCTGACCGGCGGCCTGTATACGGCCTGGTGGTACTACAAGATCGGCAACCGCCTGCAGAGAAACGCCCCGCGCTACGGCCTTTCGTTCAAGGAGAACGGGACGACCCTGCTGGTGTGGAACTACGCCGGATGCCTGCTGTGCTGCGCGGGGCCCATCGTCGCGATGAGCATCATCGTGAAGAACGCGAATGCGCTCGCCGCCGCGTATAACGCGCGGGCGGGCGTCGTCTATCAATCATGATGGGCGTTGTCAGACGGTTGGCCGACATGCGCGGGCCCGGCGGCGCGGATGCGTGCCGCCGGGCCCTTTCCGCGTGCGGGGCGGCCGTTCTGGCCGTGGGCGCGTTGACGGTCTCCGGCATCGGCTGCGTCTTTCGCTTCGCGACGGGCGTCCCCTGCCCGGGCTGCGGCATGACGAGGGCATACCTCGCGTTTCTGAGCGGTGACGTCGCTTGCGCGCTCGCATACCATCCGCTGTTCTGGATGGTTCCGATCGCGGGCCTTCTGGCGGCGGCGCAAGGCGCGCTGGCCTCGATGCTCGTCGCGACCGGGGGCGCCCGGTGCGCTCGGCATGCGTTGCTGCGGGCGGCATGGCGCGCCTGCGTGGCGCTTCTTGCTTTGATCGCGTGCGCGTTTTTGGCGGTCTGGCTCGTGCGCCTGGCCGACCCCTGCGACGCCGGCCTGCTCTTTTCCGGGGTGTCGCCGTCCGGGGCGGAGGCGGATGTCGTCTTCCTGTCTTCCCCGCGTTGGCTGGGGTGAGGGGGATGGGTATCGATCCGCCGGGCGCTCGGGCGCGGTTCTTTGCATCCTGGGCAGGGCGCCGCTTCGGGCGCCCTGCCGGCTATTCCGCGAGGAAGTCGAGGGCGTATTGCGCGGCGAGCATGCTGCCTTGCACCAGGACCGATTCGTCGACCTTGTAATAGCAGGAATGCTGCGCCCACGTGGCGCCGATCTGGGGGTTGCGGGTTCCCACGAACGCGAGCACGCCGGGCACGCGGCGCAGGTACTCGGAGAAGTCCTCGCCCGAGAGCGTTCCGCGATACGATCCGATGCCCGCCCGGCCGAGCACCTTGGTCACGGCCTCGCGGCACCGCGCGCTCGCCTCGTCGTCGTTTTCGACCTTGTAGTTGGCGATGGTGTAGTCGGTGAGCCTCGCCTCGGCGCCGAGCGCCATCGCCGTGTGCGTGCAGATGCGCTCGATCAGGCCGGGCATGAGGTCATGGGCGGCGTCGCTGTAGGTGCGCACCGTGCCCGTCAGGTATGCGGACCCGGCGATGACGTTGCGCGCCGTACCGCCGTGGATCTCCCCGATGGTGACCACCGCCGGCTCGTAGGGGTTGAGGTCGCGGCTGACGATCGTCTGGACCGCGTTCACGATCTCCGCCGCGGCGATGATGGCGTCGGCTCCGCGCTGGGGCATGGCGCCGTGGCACGACGTGCCCTCGATGTCGATGCGGAACCAGTCGGTGTTCGCCATGCGCGGGCCCGGCTCGCAGCTGATGGTGCCCGCGTCGACCTCGCTCCAGATATGCATGGCGAAGGCGCCGTCCACCCCGTCGCAGGCGCCCGCCCCGATCATCAACTTGGCGCCGGAGCCGTTTTCCTCCGACGGCTGGAAGACGACGCGGATCTCGCCGTGGACGTCGTCGGTCATGGTGCTCAGGATGCGCAGGGCGCCGAGCATCATCGCGATGTGGCAGTCGTGGCCGCAGGCATGCATGACGCCGTCGTTCACGCTCGCGAACTCCTCTCCGGTGCGCTCGGTGACGGGCAGGGCGTCGATGTCGGCGCGCAGCAGGATGCGCCGGCGCGGGGTGCCGTCTGCCGCGTAGGCGTCGGGCGCCGTGCCCGCAAGGGTCGCCACGAGCCCCGTATCGAGCGGACGTGTGTAGGGGATACCCATGGCGTCGAGCTCGCGGGCGATTGCCTCGGTGGTCTGGAACTCCTGCAGGCTGAGCTCGGGGTGGGCGTGGAAATACCGCCTCTGCTCGATGACATAGGGCTCGATCTGGGCGGCAAGGCTTTGGATGGTGCTCGTGATCTGTTCGGGCGTATGCGCGGCGTGCGTTTCCATGCTTCGGTCCTTTCGTGGGCGCGGGTTGGCACCAGTATATGCCGAACGCGGCGAAAAGCCGTGATTATGCAACCGCATGTCTGAGCACTGAAGAAATCTAAGTGCCGATACTTAAGATTTTTTGACTTTGCGTTGTATAAGTCGGGTCAGGTGGGTATTATTCATGGCGTACGTAAGGCAAGGCTGGTACGAGCTGGGCAAAAGAGCTCGCCAGCGCACTAAGGAGGAATCAGCATGAGCCTGAAGCCGCTTGGAGACCGCGTTCTTATCAAGCCGGATGCAGCTGAGCAGAAGACCGCCTCTGGTCTGTACATCGCAAGCAACGCGCAGGAGAAGCCGCAGCGCGGCGAGATCATCGCCGTGGGCGCCGGCAAGCTCAACGACAAGGGCGAGCGCGTGCCGATGGACGTCAAGGTCGGCGACAAGGTCATCTACGGCAAGTTCGGCGGCAACGAGATCAAGGTCGACGGCGAGGACTACCTCCTCATGCGTGCCGACGACATCTACGCTGTGGTCGAGTAGCACGAGTCGCATTCGCTTTCTCATTTGAATCTTCACTTGGAGGAATAGAACATGGCTAAGAATATTACGTTCGACACCACCGCGCGCGCCAAGCTCGCCAAGGGTGTCAACACGCTGGCTGACGCCGTCACCGTCACCATGGGCCCCAAGGGCCGCTACGTCGCCCTGCAGCGCTCCTACGGCGCTCCGACCATCACCAACGACGGCGTTTCCGTCGCCAAGGAGATCGAGCTCGAGGACAACATCGAGAACATGGGCGCCCAGCTGGTGAAGGAGGTTGCCACCAAGACCAACGACACCGTGGGTGACGGCACCACCACCGCGACCCTGCTCGCCCAGGCCATCGTGAACGACGGTCTGCGCAACGTCGCCGCCGGCGCAAACCCGCTGGCCATCCGTCGCGGCATCGACAAGGCCGTCAACGCCGTCGTCGCCGAGATGAAGAAGCAGGCCCAGCCGGTCGAGACCAAGGAGCAGATTGCGTCTGTCGGCACCATCTCCGCCGGCGACCCCGAGGTCGGCGCCAAGATCTCCGACGCCATGGACGTCGTGGGCAAGGACGGCGTCATCACCGTCGAGGACGGCCAGACCTTCGACATCACCATCGACACCGTCGAGGGCATGCAGTTCGACAAGGGCTACGTCTCCGCGTACTTCGTGACCGACAACGATCGCATGGAGGCCAGCCTCAAGGATCCCTACATCCTCATCACCGATCAGAAGATCTCCAACGTCCAGGACATCATGCCCGTGCTCGAGGCCGTCTCCCGCGCCGGCAAGAGCCTGCTGATCATCGCCGAGGACATCGACGGCGAGGCCCTGCCGACCCTCGTGCTCAACAAGATCCGCGGCGCCCTCAACGTCTGCGCCGTCAAGGCCCCCGGCTACGGCGACCGTCGTAAGCGCATGCTCGAGGACATCGCCTGCCTGACCGGCGGCCAGGCCGCGCTCGACGAGCTCGGCATCAAGATCGCCGACATCACCGCCGACATGCTCGGTACCGCCAAGTCCGTCACCGTCTCCAAGGACAACACCACCATCGTCGGTGGCGCCGGCACCAAGGAGGCCATCGCCAACCGCGTCGCCCAGATCAAGGGCGAGCTGGAGCACACCGACTCCGAGTTCGACCGCGAGAAGCTCCAGGAGCGTCTGGCCAAGCTCTCCGGCGGCGTCGCCGTCATCAAGGTCGGTGCTGCCACCGAGACCGAGCTCAAGGAGATCAAGCACCGCGTCGAGGACGCCCTGCAGGCGACCCGCGCTGCTGTCGAGGAGGGCATCGTCGCCGGCGGCGGCGTGGCCTTCATGGACGCCATCCCGGCGCTCGAGGGCATCGAGATCTCCGACCCCGAGGAGCAGATCGGCATCGACATCATCAAGAAGGCGCTGACCGCTCCTGTCGCCACCATCGCCAAGAACGCCGGCTACGAGGGCGCTGTCGTCGTCGACAAGGTCGCTTCTCTGCCTGCGGGCGAGGGCCTGAACTCCGCGAGCGGCGAGTGGGGCAACATGATCGAGATGGGCGTGCTCGACCCCGTCAAGGTTACCCGCACCACCCTGCAGAACGCCGCCTCTGTCGCCAGCCTGATCCTCATCACCGAGGCCACCGTCACCGACGTGCCGAAGAACACGCAGCTTGAGGATGCTATCGCTGCCGCTACCGCCAACGCGCAGGGCGGCGGTATGTACTAAGCCCAATCTGGCTTGAGCATATCAGTCGATGGGGCCCCGGGTTTACCCGGGGCCCTTTTTTGCGTCGCGGCGCGCGACTGCCTGCGCGGCACCACATCTTGCTTTCCCAGATGGTGCGGGCATGTGCCGCTTGGCGGAAATAGGGGTCGGTCGGCGGTCTTCCGGTGCCTGCCGGGGGCTTTCGGCTATCATGGTGCGGCGGAAGTGACCAGCTTTGTCTTGTCTTGCCGGAGGGTAGAGATGGCTGAGGATTGGGATAGGTCCGACGGCGGCACCTACGTGCGCGATGCGGACGCCCGCGCGCGCATCAAGGACCGCGCCCACGAGCGCGAGATGCGCCAGGGCAAAAAGCGCATCGGGAACGCCCCCGTTGTCGTCGACGCCAAAAAGGAGCTCGAGCGTCTGAAGAGCCTGAGGCGCCGCGCGATCGTCCGCCGCGTCATCACGCTGTGCTTCGTGATCGTCTCCGCATTTCTGCAGGCCTATGCCATCCAGGTGTTCGTGCAGCCGGCCGGCCTGCTTTCAAGCGGCTTCACGGGCCTGGCGATCCTGGTCGACCGCATCACCTCGATGTTCGGGTTCAGCTTCCCCACGTCGCTCGGCATGATCGTCTTCAACATCCCCGTCGCCATCCTGTGCTGGAAAAGCATCAGCAAGCGCTTCGTCGTCTTCTCGATGATCCAGGTATTCCTGTCCTCGACGCTTCTGCGCTTCATGGACTTCGACCCCATGCTGCGCGAGCCGGTCCTGCTCGTGGTGTTCGGCGGCTTTATCTACGGCCTCGCCATCGCGATTGCCCTGCGCGGCGGCGCGTCCACGGCGGGCACCGACTTCATCTCGCTCATGGTGTCCAACAAGACGGGCAAGTCCATCTGGGGATTCATCTTTGCGGGCAACTGCGTCATGCTGCTCATCTTCGGATACCTGTTCGGTTGGACCTCGGCGGCGTTCTCGATCATCTTCCAGTTCATCTCGACCAAGACCATCGAGACGTTCTACCACCGTTACGACCGTATGACCCTGCGCATCACCACCAAGAAGCCCGACGAGGTTCTCGAGGCGTACACGGAGAAGTTCCGCCACGGCTCCTCGTGCTTCGAGGTGATCGGAGGCTACAGCCGCAAGACGTATTGGATCATCGAGACGGTCGTGTCGTCCTACGAGGTGGGCGAGATCGTCGCGCTCGTGCGAGCGCATGACGACCACGCGGTGATCAACGTGTTCCGCTCGGAGGACTTCTTCGGCAGGTTCTATCGCGGCCCGGTGGATTAGGTGCCGCGATAGCGATGGCCTTCCGTTCAGGGGCGCCCCGTTCGAGACGAGCGAGCGGGGCGCCCCTCGCGTATGCCGCGTCTGCCTCGCGGGGCATCTTCGACATGGAGTTGTTCCCTTATCGGTCGCAAGGCCGTCGGGCACGGTACAATGAGGCAATTGTGTACTGTGGCCCGAGGGCCCATCTGCAGAGCACAGGGGAGATTCGCATGGCAGAGCAGCACGATCTGTTCGATGACATTATCGATATCAGCAAGGGCATCAGCGCCCTGAAAAATCCGCTCGGCGGCGTCACCGACGCCATCATGGGGACGGGGGAGCAGGAGGCACCCCAGTGGAACCCGGCTGACTACAAGGAGAAGCCGCGCGGCAACTCGATCCCGTGCCTGCTGTGCAATTACGAGAAGAGCAGCTGCCGCGCGTGCATCGACGCGTGTCCGGTGAACGCGATCGATATCGAGGAGTTCAGCATCGACATCAAGGACATGTGCCGCAAGTGCGGCCTGTGCACGTCGGTGTGCCCCACAGAGGCCATCTCCGCGAAGCGCCTGCAGCCCAAGCGCCTGTACGACGCCATCGCCGGCGCCGCGGCCGCCTACAAGACGGCGTACGTGACGTGCACGCGCGCCCTGCGCCGCGTCCCGCGTGAGAATGAGGTGGTCGTCGCCTGCATCGGGGACGTCAAGCCCGAGGTGTGGTTCTCGATCATGGCTGACTATCCCAACGTGAGCGTGTACCTGCCGCTCGACATCTGCACGAACTGCAAGAACACGACGGGTGAGGAGATCTTGGGCGACGCCATCGCCACCGCCGAGGAGTGGGCGGGCACAGGCCTCGGGCTGGAGGTCGATCCCAAGCGCCTCAAGTGCGAGAAGCGTCGCGAGTATGAGCGCAAGGAGTTCATGGACAACATCATGAAGACCACGGGCCTCGCGGTGAGCAAGCTGAACCCCGCCACGGCCGCCGTGACGTCGGTGGCGCAGCGCCTGCGCGACCATACGAAAAAGATCTCCGCGCTCGAAAAGGCGCTCAAGGAGGCCTGCGGCACCACGACCGCCAAGCGTCGCCGCGTGCTGACGCAGGGGCGTCAGCTCGTGCTGTCCACCCTGCAGGAGCATCCTGAGCTCGCCCAGAACATCCAGGTGAGCACGCCCGAGTGCGATTTCTCCAAGTGCACGCTGTGCGGCGAGTGCGTTCGCATCTGCCCCACGCACGCGACCGACCTGGTCGGTGCCGGCCGCTTCACCGTCGAGCCGACGTTTTGCGTCGGCTGCGGGCTGTGCGCGGAGGTGTGCGAGGAGCACGCGCTTACGATGGTGCAGCACGATGCGAGCGATCTGGTCGTTCCCGATCCCGAGTCCGAGCGCCGTGCGGCGGAGGCGGCCAAGACCCATGCCGAGGTCGAGAAGACCAAGGCTCAGGCAAAGAAGACCCTGACCAAGGTCCTTGACTCGGTGGAGAAGATGGCCGACTGACCCAGCGCGCCCGTGTCGCGCATGGATGGGGACTTGACCGCTGCGCCCTTGTACCGTGCGACGTTGCGCTAGTATGATACTCCGGAAGGTTCAGGCGCCCTGCTGCTTGCCGGCGGGGCGCTTTCGTTTGAGAGAAGGTACACCGTGGCCCTGTCTATCGGAATCGTCGGTCTGCCCAACGTCGGCAAGTCGACGCTGTTCACCGCGCTGACCAAGAAGGGCGGTCTGGCCGCCAACTATCCCTTTGCCACTATCGACCCCAACGTCGGCATCGTGGACGTGCCCGATGACCGTCTCCAGAAGCTCGCCGATATCGTGCACCCCGGCCGCATCGTCCCCGCGACGGTTGAGTTCGTCGACATCGCCGGCCTGGTGAAGGGCGCCAACGAGGGCGAGGGCCTCGGCAACCAGTTTTTGGCCAACATCCGCGAGACCGACGCCATCTGCGAGGTCGTGCGCTACTTCAAGGATCCCAACGTCATGCGCGAGGTCGGCCGCGTGGGCGACTTCGTCGACCCGGCGGGTGACGCCGACACCATCATGACCGAGCTCATCCTCGCCGACATCCAGACGCTCGAGAAGCAGCTGCCCAAGCTGGAGAAGGAGGCCAAGCGCGACCACGACCTCATGCCGAAGCTGGACGTGGCCAAGCGCCTGGTCGAGTGGCTGAACGAGGGCAACCGCGCCGCGACGCTGGACATGACCGACGAGGAGCGCGCTGCCGCCAAGGGTCTGTTCCTGCTTACCATGAAGCCGATCCTGTATGTGGCCAACGTCGACGAGGACATGCTCGGTGAGGAGCTGGAGCCGATCGACGGGGTGGTTCCCATCCCGATCTGCGCAAAGGTCGAGGCCGAGCTCTCCGAGCTCGATCCCGAGGAGGCCGCCGAGTACCTCGAGACGCTGGGCCTCGAGCGCCCCGGTCTGGAAGTGCTCGCGCAGGCGGCCTATCGCCTGCTCGGCCTGCAGTCGTTCTTCACGGCGGGCGAGATGGAGGTCAAGGCGTGGACGGTGCGCATCGGTGCCACCGCGCCCCAGGCCGCCGGCGTGATCCACTCCGACTTCGAGCGCGGCTTCATCAAGGCCGAGGTCATTTCCTACGACGACTACATCGAGCTCGGTGGCGAGCAGGGAGCCAAGGCCGCTGGGCGCCTCCGCATGGAAGGCAAGGAATACGTCATGGCCGACGGCGACGTGGTGCATTTCCGCTTCAACGTGTAGCGCGCGCCCTGTCGCGCCCGCGCGCTCGGCTGCGGTGTCATCCCGTTTTCGCGAGGAGTCCTCATGTCCAAGTTCTCTATGTTCAAGTACGGCAAGAAGGCCGGATACCTGGGTGTCGCCACGATCATCTTGGCGCTCGTACCGACCGTGATCGCGCTCGCGGTCATTCCCGGCCTGCCCGATCAGGTGCCCATGCGCTGGGATTCCGCGGGCGAGGTGATTCGCTGGGGCAGCCGCTACGAGATGCTGATTCCGCCGGTGATGGCCATCGCGTTCGGGTTCGGCATCTACGTGCAGACGATGCGCAAGGCTGCCGAGCACGCCAAGGATTCCATGATCATGGCGGTGAGCACGGCCGAGCGCTTCCTGCGCAGCGGCGTGATCACGACCGCGGTCATCAACGTGGCAAATTTCTACCTGCTCTACGTCACCTTGTCGGGGACGAACCCCTTGGTGTTCTAGGGGAACACTGGTCAATTCATTCCGCACCGGTCGGCCTCGTGCCGGGCGGATGCGGGGCCCTGTGGCAGGATCCCGCGGGAGTGGATCGTCTTCGACCGGTCCTTCGTCGGGCCGTGCAAAAACGTGCATGCGAGTTTGTCACTGTTTTTCGATGCCGTTTTTCCACAGGCGCCGCAAGTGTCGATATTTGCCCAGTTGAATCCTGCGGAAATATCGAAGGGTACCCGGCGGCTGAGCAAAGGTGCCTCAAAAACAGTGACAAACTCGACCATGCCCAAATCGCCTCCTTGCGAAGTGGGCGGGCCTATGCAATTCTATGTATTTTTCAACACTATTATGCAGTTTTCTGTGGATGCCGGAAACACTGAGCCCGCGGGCAGCCGATCGGCGCTTCCTAGCGAGATGCACGCATTCCGCACGGGGTGCGACGAGCCTTCTCGGCGCGCTTTTTTATAGCGGCGGCAGGCGGTCGAAGTTCACCGGACGATAGAAGAGCCTCTTGATCTCGTCGGGGTCGGAGGACTGGCCGCGCGCCCACATCGTCTTGGCGACGAGCGCCTCGGTGGTCATGTCGTCGCCCTTGAGGATGCCGGGATGGTCGGCGTAGGCACGACCGACCTCGTAGACCCCAAGATCGAGCCCCTCCTCGGGGACCTGCGTGGTCACGACCGCCGTGCGCCCCGAATCGACCCAGTCGAAGATGGCCTGCCTGAACGAAGGGGAGCCCGATGTCGCGCCTTCGTACTCGGGGATGCCGCCGATGCCGAAGGTCTCGAGGATGACCGCGTCGTAGTTGGATTCGAGCAGCCCGAAGATGGACGGGTCGATGCCCGGGGTGAGCTTGAGCACGAAGACGCGTTCGTCGAGCGTGGTGAAGAAGCGCGGCGTGGTCGTGGGCGCCAGATTGCTCGCGGCGAGGCCCTGCGCGCGAGCGAGGGCGTCTCCACTGCGGATGATGCGGTCGTTGCGCACGTAGGCGATCGAGGGGTAGTTGACGCTCTTGAAGGCGTTGAAGCTCATGGTCCGCTGCTTGCGGCCGCGCGTGCCGGCGATGACCGCCCCGTTGAACACGATGACGACATCGCGGCTGCGCTCATCGGTCGCATACAGCAGGCTTTGGTACAGGTTGAGCTTGGCGTCGGTGAACGAGTCGCACATGGGCTTCTGCGAGCCGGTGAGCACGATCGGCTTGGGGCTGTCCTGGATGAGGTAGGACAGCGCGGCTGCGGTATATGCCATGGTGTCGGTGCCGTGCAGCACGACGAATCCGTCGTATGCGTCGTAGGCATCGACGATGGCGGAGCTGATGCGCAGCCAGTCGCGCGGGCGCATGTTGGTGCTGTCGATGTTCATGAGCTGGAGGATGCCGATATGCGCGAGCGAGGCGATCTCCGGCACCGCCTCGGCGAGTTGCTCGCCGGTCAGCGAGGGCGAAAGGCCGTTGCCGTCTTCGGCAGATGCGATGGTGCCGCCTGTTGCGATGAGCAAGATGTTCTTCATGGGCGCTTCCTCGTGGCAAGCTCGGGATGGTTTCGTCGACAGTATTGTGACCCATTTTCTCACCGTCGCCCGCTTCGGGCCAAAGATTGCTGGCGCTTCCAAGCGGTGCCACAGCGGCCTTTTCGTTCGATTGGCGCTCGGTCAGCCTGATAAGAAGGGTGCTAGATACAGCAGAATGGGCATTTCCGGCCGCTTTCGGTCCGATCTGCCGCTGCGCCGGATTTCGATGTTGCGCAGTTCTCCTTCAGATGGCCTGTTTTGTCATATGTGCTGGTCGCGAGCGTGTATCATGATGACGTTTGTGAGAGGGGACGGCGAGGCGTCGTCTTGCGAAACATGCAGAAGGGGAGTTCTATGGCACAGGCTTCTTCCAATCAGACGGGGAGCAAGGTCCTCGTATTCGACTTCGGTGCGCAGTACGGCCAGCTTATCGCCCGCCGCGTGCGCGACCTGCACGTGTACTCCGAGATCGTTCCGTGCGACATCACGGCCGACGAGGTCCGCGCCATGAATCCGGCGGCGCTGATCCTGTCCGGCGGCCCTGCATCCGTTTACGCCGAGGACGCGCCCACTATCGACCCCGAGGTCCTGAATCTCGGTCTGCCGGTGCTCGGTTTCTGCTACGGCCATCAGACCATGGCCGCGGTGCTCGGCGGCGAGGTCTCCCATTCCGATATCGGCGAGTACGGCCCCGCCACGATCGAGCGCGACCGCGAGAGCGCGCTGTTCAACGCGACGCCGATCGAGCAGACGGTCTGGATGAGCCATCGCGATTCCGTGAGCCGCGCCCCCGAGGGCTTCGTGGTCACCTCCTCCACCGATGTGTGCCCCGTCGCCTCCATGGAGTGCCCGGAGCGCAAGCTGTATTCCACCCAGTTCCATCCCGAGGTGCGCCACACCGAGTACGGCCAGCAGATCCTGTCGAACTTCCTGTTCAACATCTGCGGCATCGAGCCGACGTGGACCATGGACAACCTCGTCGAGACCATGAGCCGCGAGATCCGCGAGAAGGTCGGCGACGACCGCGTGATCCTGGCGCTGTCCGGCGGCGTGGACTCGTCGGTCGTGGCCGCGCTCGGCGCGCGTGCCATCGGCCGCCAGATGACCTGCGTGTTCATCAACCACGGCCTTCTGCGCAAGGGCGAGCCCGAGCAGGTCGAAGAGGTGTTCACCAAGCAGTTCGACGTGGACTTCATCCACGTGCACGCTGAGGACCGCTATGCCGCGCTGCTCGACGGCGTGACCGAGCCGGAGGAGAAGCGCCGCATCATCGGCACGCAGTTCTGGAAGGAGTTCTTCGCCGTGGCCCAGCAGCTCGACGGCGTGAAGTACCTGGCCCAGGGCACCATCTACCCCGACATCATCGAGTCCGGCGCGCGCAAGACCGGCGGCAAGGCCTCGACCATCAAGAGCCACCACAACCTGATCCCGTTCCCCGAGGGCGTGCACTTCGACCTCATCGAGCCGCTCGACCACTTCTTTAAGGACGAGGTGCGCGAGCTGGGTCTGGCGCTCGGCCTGCCCGAGCACATCGTGTACCGCCAGCCGTTCCCGGGCCCCGGTCTGGCCATCCGCATCATCGGCGCGGTGAGCCCCGAGAAGCTCGAGATCCTGAAGAACGCCGACGCCATCGTGCGCGAGGAGCTGGACGCCTACAACGCGCGCCTGTTCGAGGCGACCGGCGAGCGCAACTCCGAGCACAGCTGCTGGCAGTACTTCGCGGTCCTGCCCGACATCAAGAGCGTGGGCGTCATGGGCGATGAGCGCACCTACCAGCGCCCGGTCATCATCCGCGCCGTCGAGTCGAGCGACGCCATGACCGCGGACTGGGCGAAGCTGCCCTACGAGGTGCTCGGCAAGATCTCGAGCCGCATCGTGGCCGAGGTTCCCGGCGTGAACCGCGTGGCGTACGACATCACGTCGAAGCCCCCCGCGACGATCGAGTGGGAGTAGCAGGTTCCGCCTGATTATCTCCAAACTCGGCTTTTTTACGGCCTTATTTTCGCCAACTAATGCGAAAATAAGGCCGTAACCTGTTTGTGAGGAGGAAAGCATGGACCGGTTCCTCATGAATGAGCTCATCGCCTGGAAAAACAGGCCCCGCCGAAAGCCGCTCATCCTCAACGGCGCGCGCCAGGTTGGAAAGACGTGGCTGCTCAAGGAGTTCGGCAGGACGCAGTTCGAGAACGTCGCGTACGTGAACCTCGACGACAACCCCAGGATGCGCGAGCAGTTCGAGCTGGGCTACGACATCCCGCGCATCGTCTCGGCCATCCAGTTCGAGACAGGGGAGGTCGTGTCTGAGGGAGGCACCCTCATCGTCCTCGACGAGGTCCAGGCGTGCCCAAAGGCGCTCACCTCCCTCAAGTACTTCTGCGAGGACGCGCCCGGGTACGCGGTTGCCGCGGCCGGCTCGCTTCTGGGCATCACCGTGCACGAGGGGAGCGGGTACCCCGTTGGGAAGGTGAATACACTTGATCTCCATCCCCTGAGCTTTCGGGAGTTTCTTGTCGCAACGGGGAATCGGCCGCTCTGCGACCTCATCGACTCGGGAGACACGAGCCTCATCAACGGCTTCTCAAGCAAGTTCGTTCCGCTCCTTCGCCAGTACTACTACGTCGGGGGGATGCCGGAGGAGGTAAGCGCCTTCCTTGAGCGAGGTCTCTTGGAGGATGCGCGTGAAGTGCAGCTTGAGATCCTGCGCGGTTACGAGCGCGACATCTCGAAGCACCTGAGTAGGACCGAGACCGAGTACGCGCTCGCCGCATGGCGGTCAATCCCGTCCCATCTTGGGAGGGAGAACAAGAAGTTCGTGTTCAGCCATATCGCACAGGGGGCGCGGGCGCGGAACTACCAGGCTGGCATCACGTGGCTCACCCAAGCTGGTATCACGACCCTCGTCCGCAGGATCTCGAAACCTGGTATTCCCCTGGCCCCCTATGCCGATGACACGGCGTTCAAGCTCTTCCTGGTGGACGTCGGCCTGCTGGGCGCGATGGCTGGCCTGGACAAGGAGACGGTCGTCGGGGGCAGCGATATCTTCGAGGAGTTCAAGGGCTCGCTCACCGAGCAGTACGTCTGCCAGCAGCTCGTCTCCGACTGCGGGCTCACGCCGTACTACTGGTCGGCCGAGAACTCCTCGGGAGAGATCGACTTCTTGGTGCAGAGGTCGAACAGCGTCTATGCAATCGAGGTGAAGGCGGAGGAGAACCTGCGGGCAAAGAGTCTCCGGGCGTTCAAGGGGGCGCATCCGGAGATAAGGTCCGTGCGTTTCAGCCTTTCCGGCTACCGCAAACAGGACTGGATGAGAAACGTCCCGCTGTACGCGATGTCGAATGCGGGGCTGTGGGGATAGGCGCGGGGTCAAGCGAGCGAACTGGTGAAGAGTGAGGACGATAGACGGTGTCTTCATATTTCAAGCATGGTGTGTGGGAAAACAGGGGGCGCAAACAGAAAGAAGAATTCGGGGAAGGGGCCATATTATATTTTCACAAAAGCCTTGCCAACGCCAAATTGTAAATTTAGGAGCAGGTTTTTATCGACACCTTAATTATCCTAAACGCCTCTGCTTGTGCCCCGTGTTGATAGGGGGTACTCCCGGAAACTGAACGATGAATTCTATAACTATGCGTAGACCTATTTCCCATTCTTCTCAATAGGGGTGTGCGTGAACTTGCTGGATTCCATTGGAGCGGAACTACTTTCCCGGTCAATTGATCGGGGCAGGACGCAAATCAAAGGCCTGGCAAATAGAAAGAAGGTGGCTGAATTAATTGAACAGGCTACAACGCAGGCTTCCATGATTTCTTCGTGCATTGATCTGGGCGCAAAGTTCAAAAACACCTATCTTCTAGAGGAGCTGCTAGCCCATCGAGCCCTTATTGATATTGGAAAAGACGAGGCCATACGCACGTTTCTCGGTGAAGGTTACGACGATTCCGCATACAAATTCGTTGCAGAATTCTGGGATTCTTTAGGGCTCTTCGGGGGTTTGTGTGGGCTGACGGCCCGATGAAAACGGGGGCCTAGCAGCGGCGGCGCACTACGCGTATCGTTTGCTTTTCGACCAAGAGAGGGCAACGGGCGAAAGGTGCGCCGCCGCATGCTGGAGAGTGTACTAAAAAAGCCCCTCGGCCTCGGGGGCGCCGTCGTCGAGGGCGTCCGAATCGAGGGGGAATCCATAATCGTGTCGGCCAGGCCGCGCAAGCGGGCGCCGCGGTGCCCGGTCTGCGGCAGGAGGTGCGACGGCTATGGCACGCTCCCCGCCCGGCGGTGGAGGGCCCCGGACCTGGGCTCCGCGCGCTGCTACGCCGAGCACGCGCCGAGGAGGGCCGAGTGCCCGGAGCACGGGGTCAGGGCGGAGGCGGTCCCGTGGGCCCGCGGCGCCGCGAGCGGGTTCACCAGCGCGTTCGAGGACACCGTGGCGTGGCTGGCGCTCCACATGTGCGGGAGCGCGCTGGCCGAGCTGATGCGCGTCGACTGGCGCACCGTGGGCGGGATATGCGCCCGCGTCGAGGCCGACCTGGAGGCCCGCGACGGCCGCGCCAGGCTCGACGGCCTGAGGCGCATCGGCGTCGACGAGACCAGCTGCAAGAGGGGGCGCCGGTACATGACCGTGGTCGTCGACCACGACCGCGGGCGCGTCGTGTGGGCCCGCGAGGGGCACGGCAGGCGGCAGCTGAACGACTTCCTCGACCAGCCCGCCGACGTGCAGAGGGGCTCCATCGAGGTCGTCGCCGCCGACGGGGCGCGCTGGATCGCCGACGTCGTCGCGGAGCGGCCGCCCGGCGCCGAGCTGGCTGTGGACCCGTTCCACGCGGTCTCCCGGGCGGCCGACGCGCTCGACGACCTCCGGCGCGAGGCGTGGCGGGAGGCCCGCAGGGCCCCGCGCCCCAAGCGGGGGCGGGGCAGGCCGCGCAAGGGCGGGGAGGCCCCCGCGGGCCCCGCCAAGGGGGTCAGGGGCCTCAGGTTCCCGCTGCTCAAGAACCCCGAGGACCTCAGCGAGGGGCAGGCCCCGGCGCTCGGGGGGCTCAGGCGCTCGGGGGCGGCGCTGCGGCGCGGCTACCTGCTCAAGGAGGGGCTGCGCGCGGTCTTCAGGGCGCGGCCCGCCGACGCCGCCGGCCTGCTCGGCCGGTGGCTCTCATGGGCGCGCCGCTGCAGGATCCCCCAGTTCGTGGAGCTCTCGAGGAAGGTCGGGCGCAAGCGGGAGGGCGTCCTGAGGCCGGTCGGGCCCGGGGTCTCCAACGCCCGCGTCGAGGCGGTGAGCAACAAGATCAAGGTGGCGGTCAGGCGGGGATACGGGTTCAGGAACATCGACAACCTGATAGCGCTCGTCATGCTCAGGTGCTCGGACCTCAGGCCGGCGCTGCCGGGCAGGCCGGGAGCGTGACCCCTACCCACACGAACTCACGAAGCCTCGTTTTTCTGCTGACAGGTCTCATCGTGAAGGATGGGCAAGGGTGTCTTCGCGCCAAACTGCACGCTCCTTGCGGCTCACAATCGGAAGACGTTTTGCTATAGTCGGCTCCATGGACTGCTTGCATGAAAAAACCGGGGTCATCCTGATCAACACGGGATCTCCCGCATCGCCGGATCCCGAGGACATCCGTTCCTACCTCATCGAGTTTCTCTCCGATAGGAATATCGTCCGCGTTCCCCATGCGATATGGCTCCCCATCCTCCATGGAATCGTGGCGCGCAACCGTCCGAAGAAAACCGCCCCTCGGTATCGGCAGGTGTGGACGCCTGAGGGCGCACCCCTGCTTGTCGAGTCGCTCAA
Organism: Collinsella ihumii; assembly: GCF_030385545.1. Classification (NCBI taxonomy): domain Bacteria; kingdom Bacillati; phylum Actinomycetota; class Coriobacteriia; order Coriobacteriales; family Coriobacteriaceae; genus Collinsella; species Collinsella ihumii. Next base: position 28,195 of record NZ_JAUEIQ010000010.1, read on the forward strand.
GCAGCGCGACGAGCTCAACGAACGCATGTCTCGGGAGGGGCTGCCCTTTGTTTCCGAGGTCGGCATGCGCTACGGATCGCCTTCCATCGAAGATGCCGCAGCTTCGTTGAGGCGCCAGGGGTGCACGCGGCTTCTCGGGTTCCCGCTCTTTCCGCAGACGGCAACCTGCACGGTGGGCACCTGCAAGGAGCGGTTTCTGAGCGTTGTCGCCCCCTCCGAGGCGGTGGGGGTCCTCGAGGGCTATGCGGACAACCCGCTCTATTGGGGCGCGCTCGCCCGGTCGATTGCGGAGCGGTGGGAATGGCGCCCGGGAAGCAAGGTCCTGTTCTCGTTTCACTCGGTGCCTCTGAACGACGTCGAGGCGGGCGATACCTACCTCGATGAGGTTCGGGATTCGATGGGTCAGGTAGCCGATCTCCTGGGGCTTTCCGCCGACGACTGGGCCGTCGCGTACCACTCGCGTTTCGAGGATTCGCGCTCGTGGGCGACACCGCATCCCAGCACGATTCTGGATACCTGGGCAGACGAGGGCGTGGACCGAATCGCCCTCGTGACGCCGGGTTTCGCGTCCGACTGCCTCGAATCGCTGTACGACATCGCGTCTGTTGCCAAGGGGCGCTTTGAGCAGCGCTGCCGTGCGCGCGGCGGGAATCCTGACGTTACCTACATCCCGGCGCTCAATCACCGGGATGACCATATCGACCTGCTGCTCGACGAGATCAAGCGGGCGCTGCGGTAGCCAGGGAGTTGGCTGGCGCGGCGCGGCAGGCGCGGGCCATGCAACAGGTTGTTGCTCGACGTGCCGGGCACCGCCGGTGACAACGGTGGTAGACCCGACCGAGAGTGAATCTACCCCGATTCCGTTTACACCCTTACGCCGCCATCTTGACGGCGCCCTCCATATTCCTCGCCTCGAACTCCGCGGGGCTGAGATTGCCCAGAGCCGAGTGGATCCTGACCCTGTTGTAGAAGCACTCTATGTACTCGAAGATCTCGAGCGCCGCCTGCTCGCGCGTCTCGAAGGTCCTCGCGTGCACGCACCCCGCCTTGATGAGGCCCATGAGCGACTCCATCGCGGCGTTGTCCCACGGCGAGGATATCGACCCCATCGAGGGCTCGATGCCGGCCTCGCGCATCGTCTTGCCCAGCAGCAGCGAGACGTACTGCGAGCCGTGATCCGAGTGGTGGATGCGACCCTCCTTCGGGTGCCGGCGGGCTATCGCCATCCTGAGGGCGTCGTCGGCGAGCCCCGCCGTCATCCGGTCCGACATCGACCAGCCGACGATCATCCTGGACCATATGCCCGTCACCGCGGCCAGGTAGAGCCGGCCCTGGTGCGTGCGGACGTAGGTGATGTCCGCGAACCGGGCCCTGTTCGGGCCATCGGCCGAGAACTCGCGGCGCACCAGGTCGGGGGCGGAGTTGGCCTGCGGCGCGGCCGCCTTCGCCTCGCCCTTCGGCCGCTTGGCGCAGCCGCGCGTCGTCCCGACCCAGCCGTTCTCGCGCATGATGCGCGCCACGCGCTTGCGCGACGTGGACTCGCCGGCCTTCTTGAGCTCGGCGGGGACCTTCGGCGCCCCGTAGATGCCGCGGCTGGCGGCGTATATCTCCGAGATCTTCCCGGCGAGCTCGGCGTCCCTCTCGTCGTGCGCGCTCGGCCGCCTCTTCCTCCACGCGTAGTAGCCCTGGCGGGTGACATGGAGCGCGCGGCACATCTCGGACACGCTCCAGGCTCCTTCGTTGAGCAATATGAAAGCGAACTTCGCCCTCTCCGCCTGGGCGTCTACAGCTGCCTGCCGGCGAAGAAGGCGCTCGCTTTTAAAAGCACCTCGTTCTCGCGCCTGAGCCGCTCGACCTCCCTGCGTCAGCTTCGCCCGCCTCGCCATGCAATCACCCCCGTGAAAGGTCGATAGATTCCCTCACGGTGGATTCTCGTGGCGCGTCACAAAGAGGGGCGCCCCTCCGGGCGCCCGGACAAGCCCTCCGCCCGCTGCTGGGTGGAGCCTACATCAAGGCCTTCCCCGCGCTCCAGGCGCCGCCGACCTCCTCCCCGACGACCCGGTAGACGCGACGCGTCGAGTCGTACACGATCGGGCGCATCTGAGAGAAGTCGACGCGCCCCTCTCCGTCGAGCACCGCCTCGTCGACGCGGGTGTTGACGATCTCCCCGACGAAGCGCTTCTCGCCGGCCCAGTCCTCGACGGAAACCACGCGACACTCCATAGTGAGGGGGAACTCCTCGATGACCGGCGCGTCGACGAACTCGGAACGCGTGAAGGTGAGCCCCGACCCCTCGGCCTTGTTGACCCTGCGCCCGGTGGCGATACCGAAGTAGTCCGCCTCGGCGACGTGCGCCGCGTCGGCGGGCGCAACCGTGAACGCCCCGCGCGCCAGGATGTTGTCGGTCGTCTTGTGGTCGCCGATGTTGATCGCCACCTGCGTGCGGGTGCACTCGCCGCCCCACGCGACGTTCATGGCGTTTGGCGTCCCGTCCTCCCCGTAGCTCGCGACGATGAAGACCGACTGGGGAAACAGCTCGCCTGCCACGCCGAGATTCTTTTTCATGACCTCTCCTCCTCTGCTCGAGCGGCCGCACCAGGCCGCGCCATCCTGCCTCGAGTATCTCCCAGCGTCCTCATTCTGTTAAGTACCGGCATTAATGTCAGGTGCTATCATTTGGTAAAGCGCATGCGACGGGAGCTTCACGGAGGGGGTGCGACATGGGGCGGGGCATAGAGGGCGCGTCGTTCGAGGGCACGGGGTACAGCTACACGCTCTCGCTCATCCGGGGCAAGCACAAGATGTCAATCCTTTACTGCCTCATGGAGTACCAGCCCGTCCGCTTCAACGAGATGCGCCGCTACCTCGGCGGGGTATCCGACCGCACGCTCTCGCGGAGCCTCAAGGAGCTCGAGGCCGACGGGCTCGTCGCGCGCAGGGAGTACCCGCAAATCCCGCCGCGCGTCGAGTACTCGCTCACGGAGCGAGGCGCGTCGCTCATGGAGGTCCTCGACCTCCTGTGCGTCTGGGGCGAGAGGAACCGGCCAGGCGATTGAGGCGTCAGCACTTCCGCTCCCGCCTCCCCTTGAGCCCATACTTCCTGCACAGCCGCGAGTTCCGCTGCCGCATCTTGTCCCGCTCGCGCCTAACGTCGGCGAGCTCGGCGGACTCCTCGCACGCCGCCCGCTCTCGCTCCAGCTGCTCGTTGAAGGCGCGCTCCTGCTCCAGGTGGTAGCGCTCGGTGCACAGCGGGCACATCCCCGTCTGCCGGTTGATCTTCACGCCCACAGCCCCGCACGAGGGGCACACCGTTTGGACGGCGAGCGAGCAGTGGATCCGGCTCGCTCGCATCTCCACGGCCCGCACCGAGTGGCGCACTCCGCAGCGCCGCTCGATCTCGGCGGCGGCGTAGGCGGCCCCCCGGAAGCTCACCTCGCGCAGGACGTCGTCCTGCTCCTCCGTCCACCAGCTCATCCGCGCCCCCTCCCGCCGCGTCTCATGTTTGCAGCCCGCGCGACATCGCGCCCGCCGCGCTCACTTGAGACGGTGAACAGTCCTCCTGCCAGCGCGAACGCGCGTCGTCTCAACGTCTCAAGCGGATTCCGACCGAAGGTCCCCGCGCCCGTGCGCGCGCGTGCGCCCGCGCGCGACGCCGGCCTTCCCCTCGTTCCCGTAAAGACATTGAGACGAGAGCCGAGAACTCTCGTCCTCACCAGCCGATACGGTCGTCTCAAGCCCCGTCTCAACATGGCTCGCCGCCTTGAGACGCGATGACGGCCGCGCTGGCGCCCGTGGCCGCCCGCTCCAGGAACGCCTCCAGCGCCTCGTTGTCGATGCAGACGCAGTAGACGCGCCCCGCGTTGCGGAACCGCTTCTGCTTGGTGTAGCGGTGCCCCGAGTCGCAGACGAGCAGCCCCTCCTCCTCCATGCGGCGAAGGGTCTTCGCCCGGTCGTAGTTCGCGCCCGCGAGCGCCCGGTCGAGCACGCTCGAGAACACGTACCAGAGGTAGCCCGTCGCGCAGGCCTTGTCCTCGACCGCGCCCCAGCGCTCCAGGCGGTCGTTCTCGCAGTAGTCGTCGAAGTGGATGCGGTTGCCAACGAGCCACTCGGCCACGAACTGTATGGCCTTGAGGTTGGTGTCGCCGCCCTCGGCCCCCGTCGCGTTGCCGAGCGCCCACACCGTCATGGCAAGCGCCCCGTCCAGGCAGCCTTGCCAATCCGAGCCCGGTGGGAACACGTAGAACTCCGCCAGCGCATCGGCGAACGCCAAAAGCGCGATGTTGTCCGCCTGCGGGTGCCCGCAGGCGATGGAGCCCACCGCGTCGCGCACCTGCGCGAACTGCCGGGCGTAGAACTCGGCGGGGTTTCGCCGCAGCGCCTCCACGAAGGCGCGTCCCGCCGTGCCGTGCTGCGCGGAGACCAGGTGGTGCATCTCCTGCGCCGCCCGCACGTCGGAGAAGGGCTCGGCGTTGAGCTCGAGCGTTCGGTTCGCCGCGCCCTGCTGGGTCGATCCGCCCACGATGGGGATCTCGCCCGTGGCTATCGCGAGGCTGCGCCAGGAGCCCGCCCGCATCATCGTCCGGTCGCTGTTCAGCGCCCCGCGCTCGTGCCCGAGCGAGAGCGAGTAGAGCAGGTCCTCCACGATCTGGCGCTTGGATGCCTGCCCGCCCGGCGCCCCCTTGCTCTGCAGCTCGTCGATGATCACGGGGATGTCGTGGAAGAGCGCCGCCGCGCGCACGATGCTCTTCGGCGTGTCCGCGAAGGTGCGGAAGTAGGAGTCCGAGCCCTCGGTCGGGTCGCCCCAGACGCTGCCCGCCGCCTTGAGGGTCGGCGTCTTGCCGGAGCGGCTTCTGCCCCACAGGTACACGATGAAGGTCTGCACGCCGAGGAGCGCAACCAGCGGGGAGGCGAAGCTCGCCGCCATCACGCACCGGAACGCGGGCGACGCCGCCCGCGCGGGCGCCATGCCCGCCACCCAGTCCGGGAGCGCCCCCGCGGGCTCCATGAACGGCCGCGCCTTCACCGCCTCGCCGCGCGAGGGGTCGAAGCGCACCCCGCCGCCCGCGTCGTAGGGCATGAAGGCGGAGAGCGGCCCTTCTGCCCAGCCCAGGTGCACCACGCTGCGCGCGCGGGGGCGCGAGCCCGCGCACCGGCGCTCGCAGTCGGTCAGGTAGCGCACGATGTCCTTGGCGTTGGTGCTCGACACGTTCGCGCCGAGCGGAGCCAGCGCGCCGATGATGCGCGTCTGGTTCAGCAGCACGTCGCGGTCGAGCGCCCGCTTGCGCACGCCGCCCGCCACGGCAACGCGCACTAGCGCGCGGACGTCGCCCGTGTCCACGTCCACCAGGTCGCACGCGATCCAGGGCGCCGTCGCCGTCACGGTGCCTGTATCGCCCGGCGTGGACAGATAGGCTTCGCTCTCCCGCACTCGCCCCGCACCATCACCTTTGGGCTATGATTCTGTTCGCGCGTTCGGTCTGCTGTTCTGCCTAACTTTGACTTTAAAGGTTTTTCCAAAGCTATTCCTCTATGGGATGAATAGGGACTGGCGACCGTCAGAAAGCAGTCGTCTGCCTCGAAGCTTCTCTTTGCTTTGGAGAAAGCGCTAATCCGGCCACGACGGGATATGGGGCGGTGCAGAAATCTGAAAAAGACAACTTGCTCAAACAATATACGCTGCTCGATGGTTCCAATGATGCAAGGCAAGGAAGGTTTTTCTCGGCATTCTTGATTCGATTGTTTTCGCTGATGCCTTTAGAGCCACACCCTCTGCTATTGAGAAAAAATGCCGCATGCGGCAAAATTGCTCAATAGAAGTCAATCGGGAATCAAAGCGGGGTACTCATGGAGATCAAGCGGGACCGATACCTCAACAGGCTTATCGACCGCATGCACAACGGCATGGTCAAGGTGGTCACGGGCATCCGTCGCTGCGGGAAGACGTACCTGCTCTTCAACCTCTTCGGCGACTATCTGCGTTCTGAGGGCGTCGACGACGAGCACATCATCGAGGTCGCGCTTGACGTCGAGGAGAACGCAGCCCTCCGCGACCCCGCCGCGCTGTCCGCTCATCTGCGCTCAAAGATCGCGAGCGGGCACGAACAATACTACGTCTTTCTCGACGAGGTCCAGTACGCCATCTCACGCGAGGAGCTCAAGAACCCGGACGTCCCGCCCCGGCTCTACGGTGTGCTCAACGGGCTTCTGCGCATGCGCAACGTCGACGTGTACGTGACGGGGAGCAACTCGAAGCTCCTCTCGCATGACGTGATGACGGAGTTTCGGGGGCGCGGGGACGAGGTTCGCGTACGACCACTGTCCTTCTCCGAGTTCACGCAGGGCTTCGATGGCGACCGCTACCAGGGATGGGCCGAGTACACGGTATACGGTGGCATGCCGCTCACGCTTTCGATGCGCACGGACGAGCAGAAGGCGCGCTACCTCGAGCGGCTTTTCGAGGAGACGTATCTGAAGGACGTTGTGGACAGGCATGAGATCAGGAAGCTGAGAGAGCTCGATGACCTCGTAAACGTGCTCGCCTCCGGTATCGGGACGCTCACGAACCCGAGTAAGCTCGAGAACACGTTCCGAAGCGTGCTCCACTCCAAGATCTCTTCGAACACGATTTCCAGCTATATAGGCTACCTCGAGGACGCCTTCGTCATCGAGGAGGCGCGGCGCTACGACGTGAAGGGGAGGGGCTACATCGGCAGCCCCCTGAAGTACTACTTCGAGGATGTGGGGCTCCGAAACGCGCGCCTCGGCTTTCGGCAGGTCGAGGAGAGCCACATCATGGAGAACGTGGTCTACAACGAGCTCAGGGCACGCGGATATGCGGTAGATGTTGGCGTGGTAGAGAAGCGCGTTCGCGAGGAGGGCAGGGACGTTCGCAGGCAGCTCGAGGTCGACTTCGTCGCCAACAGGGGCTCCGACCGCGTCTACATCCAATCGGCTCTGGAGATGAGGACTCCCGAGAAGGCCGCCCAGGAGAAGGCCTCCCTGCTCGGCATCAATGACAGCTTCAAGAAGGTCGTGCTTGTGCGTGACGTGGTGAAGCCTCTGCGCGATGAGCGGGGAGTGGTTACGATGAGCGTGTTCGACTTCCTGCTCGACGAGAACAGCCTCGCCGGAATTTAGGTTGGGGCGTGCCACGTTGAGTTCATTTTTGAGTTCAGATGAGTGTCGGGGCCCGGCCGAATTCAGTCAAAGGTGGGCGACGGCGCATCATGTAGACGAGAGGCTATGGAGATGCACGATTTGATTACTGAGCGGGAGTGAGATTGAGGAATACAACTCCTACATTTGACCATACCGCTATAACGCAAGAAAACGGCCTCTCGGAAGGGAGGCCGTTTCATGTATAGGCCGCTGCTGCGGAGGAGTGCCTGCTGCCGCTCGTGGACGCCGCACAGGGGCAGTCCGAGATGCTGGTCGCCGTCATGTACAAGATTGTGGTGCTGTAAGGTGTGCCCCAACGCCCGGCAGCATCCGAAATAAACGACGCTCCCTGCCGCAACGAGCGGTAAAGGGGCGTCGCTTCGTCTATTAGGGAGGCTGCGGGAGATCTGTCCTGCCTGTTGGCGTGGTTGAGGCAGAAAGAGAAGCGGTGCGGCGCCGCAAGACCTCCCACGCGCCTCGAGGTATTGATTGAAGGTCGTGTCCCTGATGATTGCGCCTGGTTTGCAGAGCGTGGCGAAGCCCACCTTATACTACCGAGGGAAGGCATCGCTATCACCAAGGAGAAAACCATGGAAGCGACCGTCCTGTTCCCGGGGAACTATTGCTTGCCGGAAGCCCCCGCCGACAATTTCAGAGCCGAGCTCGAGGATGGCGGCTGGACTATCATAGAGGTGGGTGACGGGCAGGTTTCCGGGCTTGCCGAGTCGGACGATCCGTCAAGGTTCTACGAGACGATGGCTCGATGCCCGGATCGCTTGGACGGATGAGATGCGGTACGCGCGACATGATTGCTCATGGGTATAGCGCCCATGAACAAATCCCCAGCTCAAAGCACCTGACAAAAACTTTTTGCAAGCTGAATTCGTCCAAAACCGTCGCTGTAAAAGCGTTTCGATGGTACCTTGTTCGCGACCTGATAGACCGTGGGCCAAAGGGAGGACGCGTGGAGCTCGCAAGGCGCATCAAAGAACACCGCGAGCGGCTCGGGATGTCCCAGAGCGAGCTCGCCAAGAAGGTGTTCGTGTCGCGTCAGACCATATCCAACTGGGAGACCGACCGCACCTATCCCGATGTGCAGAGCCTGATCATCCTGAGCGGCCTGTTCGGCGTCAGCATCGACGCTCTCGTCAAGGAGGACTCGCGTGAGATACGCGATGCGCTGGCAACGGGGGCAAAGAAGATGAGGCGCCTTGGCGCCGTCGCGGCGGCATGCGGTCTTGCCTGCTTGACGTGGGTCATCGTGGGCATCGTCCTGGACCTGAACATTGCGGCCATCGCGGTGCCTGCGGCAGCGCTCTTCATCCCCGCGATGATCGCGGCGTTTTTCATCGACAAGATGCGGCACGACAACCAGCTGTACGCCTACCAGTCGGTCGAGGCGTACCTGGCGGGCGAGGATCCCGAGGTGGGCTGCCGCTATAACCAGCGCGCCGGCAGGCATTGGGTCGCGCGACGAGTCGTGCAGACCGTCCTTGCCGTCATCGTCGGCCTTTGCTGCGGATGGGGAGCCGCCGGCATCATCTTGAGGCTGGTGGAGGGCTAGCCCCGCTCGATCTCGCCGCCGACCAACACCGGTATCAATCAAACATGTTTGAACGATAGCAAGCAACCGATCACTCAGAAAGGAACGGCTATGGCACACGACCGCTTTGTCGAGGTCTACTCCCAGGGAGTGACCAACGTCCGCAAGATCATCGTCGATACGCAGACCGGGGTGAACTACCTGCTGATGTCATCCAATATGACGGGAGGCAGCGGCATCACCGTGCTGGTCGATGCCGACGGCAAGCCGTTGGTCACGCCGCTGGACGGGAACGATCCCGTCACGATGGGCCAGCTGCTCGATCGGGAGTAGCGGCCCTCCAGGTGCTTCAGGAGCCCGCGATGTCGGCGAGGGGAAACGTCTCACCGGCATCGCGGAATGCGGGTCTCGCCGATGCAAACGGGGCGCGGCCTCGGCCTCGTCGATCGAGCTTCGAGGCGTTACCCGTTAGCGGGTGTTCTACACATTATCCCGGCGTCGCGGCCGTCGCACGGCGGATGCCGCAGAGGATGTCCCTCAGGGCGGAGGCGTCGGCCTCCTTCTCCTCAAGCGTGCGTTGCGCGAGCTCTTCCGCCCGTTCGAGCTCGCCGGATGCCGCGAGCGCCGTTGCCTCCATGATGCGCGGGTCGGCTTGGGGTGCCCGGATGGAGCGGGCCGCCTCGAGCGCCTCGTCGTGCCTGCCGACCAGAACGTACTGTCCGGCAAGAACGAAGGCGGCGGCTTCGCGTTGCTCGAGGGAACCCTCTTGCAGGCAGCGTTCAAACAGCTCGATGCTGCGCGCGAGCGCGGTCTTCGCGGCGCCTTCCTGCGCCGGGGACCGTGCAGGGTCGTCCGCGGCGCAGGCTCCCTGTGCGATCTCCATGAGTGCGGACGCCACGGCGAAGGCGAGCGTGATGCTTGCGGGATGGAGCCGCAGCGCGCGCTCGCACCGCTCGATGGCCCCTGAGATGTCGCGCCGGGCCAGCGCGTCCCGGGCGGATTCGACCAGCTCCTCGGCGTGCTCCTCGCTCACATCGGGATCGAATCCCAGCAGCTCGTCCGTCGTGATGCCGAGCATCGCCGCAAGGGGACCGAGCATCGTCACGTCCGGAAGCGTCTGGCCGGTCTCCCATTTGGAGACCGCCGCCGGGGTGAGCCCCAGCGCTTGGGCGAGGCGCTCTTGGGTGTAGCCGTGCGCCCGTCGTTTTTCTCGAATGGTCTTTGCTATGTTCAACATGGCTTTCTCCTTCTGTGGACGGTGCGCGCACGTTTGAGCTCGAAATCATTATCGGATGCGCCGCGGACGCGGGGTAGCGATTGTCGCTCCAGTTTGCGCCGACTCTTGTCGAGTGCGGCTCCAGTCGACGTACCCGTCTTCCGATTGAAATGCGTTCGGGGGGGGGGTGCTATCATGCTGATCAACATGTCGACCGCATGTCAGGAGGAGTTTTCCATGGGGCTTCCCTCTCATCGCCTCGATCCGCGCATGCTGCGGGTTTGGTATGCCAGTTCGCTCGCGCTCATCGCCGGGACCGTCGTGGTGGGGGCTGTCGCCACGCTGATCGTCCAGCGGCTCGGCGGGCCCGTCCTCATCCCGGTCGCCATCGCCGCCGTCCTTCTGGTCATCGAGCTGTGCGACATGGCGATCAGCCCGCGCGTTGAGTACGCGACCTGGCGCTACGAGGTCACGCCCACCGAAGTCGACCTCTATCACGGCGTGTTCGTCAAGAAGCGCGCCATCGTCCCGCTCGTGCGCGTGCAGCACGTCGAGACCAAGCAGGGACCGTTTCTCAAGGCGAGCGGCCTGGCCGCCGTGCGCATCTCCACGGCGGGCGAGAGCTTCGAGATTCCCGGCCTTGCCGAAGATGATGCCAACATGCTGCGCGATCGCGTCGCCGAGCTCGCCCGTCTCGCCAAGGAGGATGTGTAGCCATGGGCGAAAAGGACAGGGCGCCCCGCCAGGTCGAAGGGGCGCCGGCGCCGCCTGCCCCCATGGCGCCGTTTGCGGACGGTAGTGCCGGCGCGGGCTTCGAGCAGGAGATCGAGCAGCTGGCAAACCCCGAGCGCTCCCTGTTCGAGGGCGCAGACCCCCAACTGGCCGGCGTGCACCGTGGAAGCGCGCTCTCGCTCGTGTCGGGTGCGGTGAGCGGCATCGGCGCCGCCCTGGGCGTCTCCCTCATCGCGATCGTCCAGGTTCTCGGCGGCTCGACGCCTGAAAACCTGCCCGGGATCTTTGCCATCGCCGCGCTCCTCATCGCGGGAAGCGTGGTGGGGTCGGTCGTTTCCTGGCGCACGCGCACCTGGGAGCTGACCGACGCGGGCATCATGCTGCGCCACGGGCTCGTCACCGCCAAGCAGCTGCAGGTCCCCTACGAGCATATCCACACGGTGAACATGTCGTCGAGCCTGATGGAGCGCCTGTTCGGCCTCATGACGCTCGATTTGGACACGGGCGCCGCGGATAGCGAGGGCGAGGCGACGCGTATCACGGGCCTGCAGGCAGGCCTTGCCCAGGCGCTGCGAAACGAGCTGTTCCGGCGCAAGGCCGTGGTGCTTTCCGAAAGGCCCGCGGGCGATTCCGAAGCAGGCGCCCCGGGGGCGACGGGGGAGGCCGCCGGGGACGTTTTCGCGCCGGCTGCCTACGACAGCGTCCCGGACGCATGCTTTACGCTCACGCGGGGTCAGCTGGTGGTCGCGGCGCTCACGGAGACGCGCATCGTCGCGCAGGCCGTGGCGTTTCTCATCCTCATCGTGCAGGGGATCAACTTCTTGCAGGAAAGCCGGCTCGTCAACCTTTCGGAGGCGGCGGGAAGCGTCGCGGCGCTCCCTGTGGGCGTGCTTGTCGGAAGCGCGGTGCTCTTGCTGGTGCTTTCGGTCGTGGTCGGCTTTGCGGTCTCGTTCGTCTTCAGCCTGATCGGCTTTGCCGGATACCGCGCGGAGCGCACGGGCGGACGCATCTCGGTCGAGCGCGGGCTGCTCAACCGCACGTCGCATATGGTGGCGCTCGAGCGCATCCAGTCCATCAGCATCAATCAGGGGCTGATACGCCAGGTCATGGGGTACGCGGAGGTCCGCGCCTCCGTGGTGGGGAGCATCGGGTCGGCGGACGAGACGTCGTCTTCCGACGGGGTGGTGCTGCATCCGTTCATCCGCGTTTCCGAAATCGACGCGTTTCTCGAGGCCATCGCCCCCGAATGCGCCGGGGCGCTTGCCACATCGCATATGGTGCGCCTTCCGCCCGCGGCTGCGCGGAGGCTGGCGTTTCGCACGGTCGTGAGGGCGCTGCTGCTTGCGGCCGTGATCGCCGGCGCGCCGTGCTGCGCGGAGCGCATGCTGCCCGCCGGAGGGGCGTGGGATGTGCTCGGCACGGTGCTTCGCGTGCTGCTCTGCGCCGTCGGCGCCGTGGTCGTCGTGAGGATGGCGGTCGGAGCCGTGCTGCGCTACCGAGACAGCCGTGTCGGGCATGACCGGACGCGGCTCGTCGCCATCGTGGGCGGCATCAAGCGTCGAACCCAGGTGGTGCCGCGATCCCGGCTCCAGCACGCGACCGCCTCGGTGTCCCCCTTCCAGCGCCGCCTGCAGCTTGAGACGTTCACCACGAAGACCGCTGCGGCAGGCGATGTGGCCCTGCGCGATTTCGCCGCGGCGGACGTCGAGTCGCTTCTCGCCTGGGTCCGGCCGCATCCGTGACGGGTTGACGCTTTTGGGGACAGTCCCTTCTGGACCACGATGGCACATTTGTGCCATCGTGGTCCAGAAGGGACTGTCCCCAAAAGCGTCAACTTGCGAGGTACCGAGGAGTTCATATGGATTACCGCATCGTCGATATGCCGGCCTTTCGTCTGGCGGGGGTGGTCGCGCGCGTGCCCCATGCGGTTCGAGGGGGAGAACGCGGCCATCGCCGAGCTTGCTCGCAGCATCACGCCCGGGCAACGGGCGGAGATGCATCGCTTGATGGATATGGAGCCGCGCCGCGTGATCAATGCGTCGTGGAACTCCGACACAGACTTCCAAGAGGAGTCGGGGGAGCTCACGCATCTGATCGGCGTGGCGACGACGTCGACCGAGGCGGCGGAAGGGCTCGATCTCGTTGAGGTTCCCGCGCTCACCTGGGCGGTCTTTTCCAGCGACGGCCCCTATCCCCAGGATATGCAGCAGACGACGGCGCGCGTCTACGGTGAGTGGCTCGCGGAGGCGCCCTACGAGCTCGACGGCTTCCGCATGTTCTCGTTCTGCGACGTGCGCGAGGACAACACGGCCTACAGCGAGATCTGGATGCCCGTGCGCCGGAAGTGACGGCGCTTTTTGGAACGGGCCGTTTTCATGCAGAGAGGGGAAGGCGCATCGTCGCTGTGGCGCCGAGGACCGCTCCGTGAGCGTCGATGCGATTCGCGAGCGTGATCGAGCCTCCGTGGGCGCGGGCGGCCTCGGCCGCGCCGAAGAGCCCGAGACCGTAGTGCCGCTCGCCGCCGGTCGTGCTGCGAGAGGAGTCGTCGGTGAAGAGCCGCTCGCAGCCATGCTCGAGGGCAGCGGGCGAGAAGCCCGCGCCATCGTCGCCGACCTCGATGACGAGAGAGCCGCCGTCGAGCATGCAGGAGATCTCTACACGGGAGCGCGCATGCTCGACGGCGTTGGAGACGAGGTTCGAGACGGCGCGTGCGAGCATGGTGCGGTCGAGCAGGGCATCAGGAGCCCCTGCGACGGCGGGCTGGATGCTCGATGCGAGCTCGATTCCCCGCGCGCGGGCGACGGGCTTGGCCTCCAGGACAACATGGCGGCAGAGCTCTACGGGCGAGACGGGGGCCTTCGCCGCGCTGCCCACCCCGTGTGACGCCTCGATGAGCAGCCGCACGTAGCCGTCGAGGCGCTCGGCGCTCACCGCGATGTCGCGGGCGGCGGCAGCGATATCGCCGCGATCGCCTTCGCGCGGCGCCTCGTCACACTCGAGCTCCTCGGCCACGAAGTCGGCGTTGGCGCGCAGGACCGTCAGCGGCGTCTTGAGGTCGTGGGCGAGCGACGCCATCTGCTCGCGTTGCGCCCGCTCAGCCTGCCAGCGGGCGTCGAGCGATTCGGCGAGCGACGAGCGCATGGCGTCCATGGCGGCGAGGATGTTGTTCACCTCGCGCACGTTGGTGCGCCCGACGGGGAAGTCGAGCTCCTCCTGCCCGATGCGCACGGCGGCGTCGGCGAGCGGCCGCATCTTGCGCGAGATCACGCGGCTCGCCCGGTGCGCCACGAGCGCAAGGGCGAGGGCACTGCCCGCGATTCCGATGGCGAACATGATGTTCTGCGGGTTGGGGAGGGTTTCGGCAAGATCGCGCGACGCCCATTGCGGCAGGTATTCCGATACGAGGACGCAGGCCCCGCCGCGGGTGACGGAAAACGAGGCGAACGTGAGCCCGCCGCCTCCGCCCTCGATTGCGATGTCTTCGGACTGGGCCCCACGGGCCGCGTCGGCCGCCTCCGCAGCATGGTCGAGCTGCGCCCCCTCAAGGTCGGTCGCCACCGTCCTCCCGGAGGCGTCCACGATCAGGTAGCGGTAGGAGGTCGGAATGTCCGTGGGCCCCAGGGAATCCGCGTCCATAAGCTCCGTTGCGACGGCGCGCGCGTTGGCGGGCCCCCAGCTCGCTTCGACCACATAGCCCGTATTGATGGTGGAGGAGAGCAGCATGAACGCGGCGACCCACGTGATGCCCACGGCGACAAACGAGTAGACGAAGTACCGGGCTATGACGAATGAGAGCGGCATGCCCAGGCGTTTGCCGGCGGCGCGCGCAGATGTCAGAGCTGCCATTTGTACCCCATTCCCCATACCGTCGCGATCGGGTCTGCACCGACGGCGGCGAGCTTCTTGCGCAAGCGGCTGACCTGCATGGATATCGCCGCGTCGTCGGCGTCGCTGCTCCATCCGAGCACGGCTTCGCGAATCTGCGCGCGGCTCATGACCTGGCCGGGATGGCGCGCCAGGTGCTCGCAGATGGCGTACTCGGTGGGCGTGAGCGGCACGGTCGTCCCGCCGACGGCCAGGTCGCGGGCTTCCAGATCGAGGCGCACGTCGCCGAACGAGAGGGCGTGCGCATGGGGGCGTCGCTCCCGACGCAGGTGCGCGGCGACCTTGGCGCGCAGCTCGGACGCGCCGAAGGGCTTGCGGACGTAGTCGTCTGCGCCCAGGCCGTAGCCGCTGACGGCGTCCTCTTCGGCGACCTTGGCGGTGAGGAAGAGGATGGGGCCGTCGAAAAGCGGCCGGATGCGCCGCACGAGCTCGAAGCCGTCGAGGTTCGGCATCATGACGTCGCACAGGATGAGGTCGAAGCGGGCGAGGTTCATGTCCAGGACCTGCACGGGATCGCTTTCCTTGACGATCTCGTGGCCGTCCTTGCCGAGTATCCGTGCAAGGACGTCGAGAATCGCGCGTTCGTCGTCTATCGCCAATATGCGCGCCATGCGCAACCTCCCTGAATTCCTGTCGAGATTATACGTGCGGACGGGGTGCGGAGGGCAAACAATCGGGGTACCTCCCGCCGATGCCGCGATCGGCCGCGCCTCGTCCTTACCGCCATCGTTCGAACGCTTGGCCCTGATAGGGCCAAGCGATGGGGGCTGAGCTCCAAGCCGTCCTGTCGCCCTGCGGATGACGCCGCCGGTGAACAAAACGGCCCGATTGCAGCTTTAGCCGACCCTCCGCCCCGGCCGACCTCGTCCGGATTTCGATTGGACCGGCCCGCATGGGGTGAGTCACCGGCGGAGCCGGCCGGGACGGCCGTTTGCCCCGTCTCGAAATGTGTCAAAAAACATGTATATCGAGTTTGGTGCGATTTTTCGGTGCCCTTCGCCCACATGCGCCGCACCCCTCGGCATTTGCCCAGTTGTTTCCTGCGGAAATGCTGAGGGATGTAGCGATGGTGGGGAAATGGGCCTCAAAAATCGCACCAAACTCAGCCTACTCTCCCTGTGGGTTTTGCCCGAAGCGGATTTTTATGCAGTTTCGGGATGGGAATATACATTCTGCACCTACTTCAGCGAATCTGAACGCAATCAAACAGCGTCTCCCGGGTTATCGGCGCTCGCCGAGTGCTACGACGGCGTCGTCGGGCACGGCCGTCTCCTCGCATGCCCGGTAGTGCACGCCCGACCCTCCCCGCGCCTCGATCTCGAGCCAGCCGCTTCCGCTCGACTCGGAGCCGAAAAAGATGAGCTGGAGCTCGCGGGTGTCTCCGTTCGCGTCAGCAGCCTGCACGTCGTAGACGTAGTTCGAGCCGGCTCCCGTCGCGTCGGCATACGTGCTCACGTGGCTGCCCGGTTCAGGGGCGGGTGCCCACATGGTCACCTCGGGATAGGGGAGGATGCGGTCGGCCACGGACCGAAGCGCCGGAGCCCACCCGGTGCTGGCCAGCGCGTTTCCTCCCGCGATCGTGCCGGCCACGAGCAGCGCGATCGCCAGCAGACGGAGCATTCGGCTCTTACACATGGAGCCCCCGATCCTCGAAACGGCGGAACCACCAGGTGAACAGGGGGATGGCCACTGCCAGGAGCACCGCGCAGGCCACGGCGGTCTCGATTGCCGCCGTGCTCACGGCTGCCGCCTGCACGGCGTCCCGCCCGGCGGCGATGGCCGACTCGATGCCGAGCGAGCCCAAGCGCGCGGACCACGAGAAGGGGATCCAGCCCAAGATGCTCGGAAACGCCCCGGTGAGCTCCCCGGTCATGAGGCCGTGGGCGAGGCCGCCGATGGAGAAGAACGCGAGGAGCGTGCCCGCGGCGCCGACGCCGATGGTCGCGTTCCTGCCGAAGCGAAACGCGCAGGCGAGCTCGAGCGCGTAGAGGGGAAGGCTCCCCAGGACGCAGCCCGCCCAGGCCGTTGAGAGCACGTGGGCGCCGAGCGTCAGCCGATGCGCGGCGGCCAGCACGATGCCGAACGTCCCGAACGCCGTGGCGAGCGCGCAGGCGCCCATGAGGGAAAGCGCCGCCCATGCGGCGAGCACGGCCCTGCCGCGCGAGGGGACTGCCGTCAGGTTGGCGAGCTTGCCAGCCGAGCGCTCCTCGTCAACCGCCAGACCGCAGACGATCGACGTCATGAGCGGCATGAGCGCTCCGAGGAACTGCGCATACGCGTCGGCTCCCATGGAGGCATCCCATGCGGCGACGGAGAAGTACGCGCCGCAGGCCAGGCCGCCCGCAAGCCCGCATAGCAGGTGCAGCCAGATGAGCGGGGATCGAGAGAGGCGCAGAAGCTCGGAGCGCAGGGAGCGCACAAGCGACATGCGCGGGATTGCGTCGTTCGCCATGTCCATCACCTCTCTTCCGAGTGCGCGAACCAGGTTGCCGTCGCCGCCGTGAGCACCGCGAACGCGATCGCGCACACGGCGAGGCCCGCGACCGTGAGCGTGCCGTCGGCGGCCAGCGCCCCGCCGAGCGCCATGTCCGCGGAGAGCGGCTCGCCGCTTGGCAGCACGGGGATGAAGCTCGTCGGGATGACCGTCGAGGCCGATGGCGGGAAGAGTTGCGGCAGCGGGATGATGGACCATGCGAATGCACCGACGAGCTGCACGGCAAGCGGGATGAACACGCCCGCGAGCATGCCCGCGCGCACCGTGAAGAAAAGCCCGGCGGGAATCATCCACGCTGCGGTGAGCGTGTTGACGCCCGCGCAGCAGAGCATCGTGGCAGCTCCCGCAGCGGTGACGCCCTGCGCCGAGAAGGCCGAGCCGGTAAGGTACAGGGCGAAGACGACGAGGTTCGAGAGGGCGAGCAGCGCCAGGCACCAGACCGCTTTCGCCCACCACGCGCGCCCGAGCGGCACGCCGAGACCGAAGGCGCCCCTCATGCGCATGCGCGCGTCGGCTTGGGCGACGCAGGCGACCAAAAGCGAGAGGGCGATGGGCAAAAACAGCGTGTACCAGTAGTTCCATGCGCTGAAGGACTGGTAGCCGTGCACGGGCATCGCGCCCAGAAGCGGCATGGGCAGCGCCATGAGGACGGCGATGCGCGCAGGCGCGGCGTGGCGGAACTTCAGCGCCTCGGCGCGCAGGGTCGATGCGAACGTGAGGCTCATGCGGCATGCACCCCCGATCCGGCGGCGCGGCCCGCCCGGCAGACGCTCATGAAGAGCTGCTCGAGGTCCTGGCCCGCTCGGAGCCGGTCCTCGTAGGCGAGGCGCCCGCGGTAGATGATGCCGACCGAGTCCGCCATCTGCTGCACTTCGGAGAGGATGTGGCTCGAGACGAGCACGGTCGTGCCCGCTGCCGCGAAGCCCCGGATCTGGTCGCGCAGCTCCTCGATGCCGATGGGGTCGAGCCCGTTGGTGGGCTCGTCGAGCACGAGAAGACGCGGGCGGGAGAGCAGCGCGAGCGCGAGCCCCAGCCGCTGCTTCATGCCCATCGAGAACCGGCCCGCGCGCTTGTTCCCGGTATCGGCAAGGTCCACGAGCCCGAGCACCTCATCGATGCGCGATGCGGGCAGGCCGAGCATGGTCGTGCGCACGCGCAGGTTCTCGCGCGCGGAGAGGTTGGGGTAGAGCGGCGCCTCCTCGATGAGGGAGCCGATCGCGTACAGGTCGTCGCGGCACCACGGGTGCCCGTCGACGATGATCTTCCCTTCGGTCGGGCGGAGCATGCCGCAGATCATCTTGAGCGTGGTCGATTTGCCCGCGCCGTTGGGTCCGAGCAGGCCGTACACCTCGCCCTCGCGGATGTGCAGGTTCACGTCGGTCACGGCTGCCTGCGCGTCGGCGTTCCGTCCGAAGCGCTTGGTCAGCCCGCGTGTCTCGAGCATAAAGCCCATGGGAGTCTCCTTTCTCCTTCGGTTCATCTCCCATGGTGGAGGCCGATTCTAACGAAGCCATAACGACTCTGCTGCTTTTGGGGACAGTCCCTTTTGGACCGCGATGGCGCGTGTGCGCCATCGCGGTCCAAAAGGGACTGTCCCCAAAAGCAGCAGAGCCCAAAGGAAGCATTGCGGCTGTCTGCGCGCGCGGGTATCCTAATTCAGCTCTACACCCGACACCGAGAGGCATCCTGTGGATATCATCGCGACTCTGGCCGAGGAGCTCGGCCTCAAGAAGATGGCGGTCCAGGCGGCCGTCGACCTGATCGACGAGGGCAACACGATTCCCTTCATCGCGCGCTACCGCAAAGAGGCGACGGGAGGCATGGACGACGTGGCGCTGCGCGCGCTCGAGGATCGCCTCGCGTACCTGCGCAACCTCGAGCAGCGAAAAGAGGACGTCATTGCGCTCATCTCCGCGGCGGGAAAGCTCACGCCGGAGCTCGAGGCCGAGATCCACGCCGCCGAGCAGCTGCAGCGCGTGGAGGACCTCTACAAGCCGTACCGCAAGAAGCGCATGACGCGCGCGTCGAAGGCGCGCGAGGCGGGCCTCGAGCCGCTCGCGAACATGATCATCATGCAGGTGGCGACCAAGTGCACGGCGCTCGAGGCGGCTGCGGAGTACGTGAACGAGGAGGCGGGATTCGATACGCCCGAGCGCGCGCTGGCGGGCGCCTCGGACATCGTGGCCGAGGTGGTCGCGGAGGATGCGGAAAACGTCGCCGACCTGCGCTCTTTCACGGAGGGGACGGGCGAGATCGTCTCTTTGGCAGTCGATGCGGACGAGAAGACGCCGTACGAGCCCTATTACGATTTCGCCGAGCCGGTGCGCAAGATCCCCAACCACCGCATCCTCGCCATCGACCGCGGCGAGCGCGAGGACAAGCTCCGCGTCCGCGTGCGGGTCGATGTCGACGCCGCCATCGCGCGCCTGGGGAGCCGCTGGCCGCGCCGCTCTGGCGTGTTCGCGCCGGTGCTGGACGCCGCCGTCGCCGACGGCTACAAGCGCCTGATGGCGCCCTCCCTCGAGCGCGAGGTCCGCGCCAAGCTCACGGTGCGCGCCCAGATGGACGCCATCAAGGTGTTCGGCAAGAACCTCGAGAGCCTGCTGTCCGCGCGCCCGGTGCGCGGTGCGCGCATCATCTCGCTCGATCCCGGGTACCGCACCGGCTGCAAGGTGGCGGTGCTCGACGAGACGGGCAAGCTTCTCGATCACGGCGTCGTGTACCCGACCCCGCCCCGCCGCGACGTCGCGGGCACCAAGCGCGAGCTCGCGCGCCTCGCCAAGAAGTACGCCATCAACACCATCGTGATCGGAAACGGAACGGCGAGCCGCGAGACCGAGGAGGTCGTCTCCGAGTTCATCTCCGAGTCGGATCTCGCGCTGCGCTACACCATCGTGAACGAGGCGGGCGCGTCGGTGTACTCCGCGAGCGCGCTGGCAAGTGAGGAGTATCCCGATCTCGATGTGACGACCCGCGGCGCCATGAGCCTGGGCCGCCGTCTGCAAGACCCGCTCGCCGAGCTCGTGAAGATCCCGCCGCAGTCCATCGGCGTAGGCCAGTACCAGCACGACCTTGACCAGGTTGAGCTGGCGCGCACGCTCGGCAACGTGGTCGAGGACGTCGTGAACCGCGTGGGCGTCGATGTGAACACGGCCAGCGCGAGCCTACTCGGCTACGTGTCGGGCATCACGCCGACGGTCGCCAAGAACATCGTCGCCTACCGCGAGGAGCACGGCGCCTTCACCGACCGCGGGCAGCTGAAAGACGTGCCCAAGCTCGGGCCGAAGGCGTTCCTCAACTGCGCGGGTTTCATGCGCATCGCGGGCGGCGACAACCCGCTCGATGCCACGAGCGTGCATCCGGAGAGCTATGCGGTGGCGCGCGAGGTGCTCAACCGCGCGGGCGTGACCGCAGCCGACCTGGCGCACGGCGGCATTCCCGATATCGAGAAGCGCGTGGGGAGCGTGTCGGCGCTGGCCGGCGAGGTGGGCTGCGGCGTGCTGACGCTGCTCGACATCATCTCCGAGCTGGAGAAACCCGGCCGCGACCCGCGTGACAACGCGCCCGAGGTCGTGTTCAGCAAGGCGGCGCGCACGCTGGACGACCTCGAGGTCGGCATGGAGCTCACCGGAACCGTGCGCAACGTCGTCGACTTCGGCGCCTTCGTCGACGTGGGGGTCCACCAGGACGGCCTGGTCCACATCTCCAAGCTGTCGCGTTCGTTCGTGAAGCACCCGAGCGATGTGGTCGCGGTGGGCGACACCGTCAAGGTCTGGGTCGAGCGCATCGACCGCGAGCGCGGGAAGATCTCGCTGACCATGGTGCCCAACAAGTAGCCGGTGCGTTTGGGCTGGGCAATCTTCGCTCATTTTTGGTTGGGGACGGGTTCGTTTCAACCCATGGCGGTGCGCTGCACCGGCATGGGTCGAAACGAACCCGTCCCCAACCAACCCGTCCTGCGGGATGCTACCATTGAACCATCGGTTCAAGCAGGAGGTATATGGTGGCAAGGAAACGCAGCGGGCTGTCCGTCCCCGTCATCGTCGTCGCGCTCCTGCTGGTGATCGGCGCGTTCTCCGGTGAACCGAGCGCGAGCTCCGCCCGCGATCAAGCGGCCGCGCCGGCAACCGAGCAGGTGCAGGCCGCCCCCGCATCGCCCGAGAGCCCCGATCCGCAGACTCCTGTCGCATCGACGCCGTCGGAGGCCCCGGCAACGTCCGAGACGCCGGCGTCCCCGGGCACCCCGGATGCGCCGGCGCAGCAGGCTCAGGCATTCGACTATGCGCAGGTACCGCCCTATGCGGGAAGCCCTTATGCGGAGATCGACGGCAACGTGCCGGCGCTTTCGGCCGAAGATGCCGTCGGCGCGCCGGCGGAGTCCTACGCCCCGCTCGACGCGCTCGGCCGCTGCGGTGCCGCGTTCGCCATCGTGAGCCTGGACACCATGCCCACCGAGGAGCGCGGAAGCATCGGTATGATCCGTCCCTCCGGCTGGCATACGGTGCGCTACGACGACCTGGTCGATGGCCGCTACCTCTATAACCGTTGCCATCTGCTCGGATTCCAGCTGACGGCGGAAAACGCCAACGAGCGCAACCTCATCACCGGCACGCGCTACATGAACGTCGAGGGCATGCTCCCGTTCGAGAACCAGGTCGCCTCCTATGTGGAGCGCACCGGCAACCGCGTGCTCATGCGCTCCACGCCGGTGTTCGTGGGGGACGAGCTGGTCGCGCGCGGCGTGCACCTGGAGGCCCTGTCCATCGACGACGGGGGCGCGGGCGTCTCGTTCAACGTGTTCTGCTACAACGTGCAGCCGGGTATCGAGATCGACTACGCCACAGGCGACAGCCGCGCGCTGCAGCAGGCGCAGTCCGCATCGCCCGAGGCCCCGGCGCCGCAGGTGACCTATATCCTCAACACGAACTCCCGCAAGTTCCACTATCCGGACTGCCATTCGGTCGACCAGATGGCCGAGCACAACAAGCGCGAGGTCACCGACACCCGCGACAATCTCATCGCGCAGGGGTACGAGCCCTGCGGCAACTGCAACCCATAGCATCTGCCATAGGGGGCGAAAAGCCCGCCTTGTCAGGCGGACCCTCCCTTCCGTAATTCGCAACCCTTTCCTAAGCCGCGCTTCATAATTTCCCATATAACTCATGGGTAATAAATCACTATCTACAATTCATGTGTTTGGATGGCGCAAGGCTGCCCAAACAGGAAAGGGGTGGCCCTATGTGCACGGGCATCCGATTTACCGATCCGGCGGGAACCATGTATTTCGGTCGAAACCTCGACTGGACGACCAGCTACGGCGAGCGCGTGGTGGTGACGCCGCCTGCCGCCAAGGTGCCCGTCGCCTTCGAGCGCGCAGGCGACCCCGAGCGCGGGCATGCGGTCATCGGCATGGGCATCATCGTCGAGGGCATCCCCCTGTACTTCGATTGCGGCAACGACGCGGGTCTGGCGGTGGCGGGCCTCAACTTCCCGCAGAGCGCGCACTATGCGACGGAGCCGGCGCCGACCGGTGTGAACGTCGCCGCGTATGAGTTCCCGTTCTGGGTCGCGCGCAATTTCGCCGCCCTGGACGAGGTGCGCGCCGCGCTCGAGAACGTGACCGTCGTCGCCCGGGCTGTCAACGACGAGCTGCCGGTGGCGAACCTCCACTGGATCATCGGCGATGAGACGGGCAGCATCGCGGTCGAGTGCCTGGAGGACGGCATGCGCGTCTGGGAGGACGACGTCGACGTGCTCACCAACGAGCCGACGTTTTGCTGGCACCGTCAAAACCTGCGCAACTACATCTCGCTCACCGAGGACGAGCCCGCGCACGTCACGTGGGACAAAGCCGAGCTCATCCCGTTCGGCTCCGGCCCCGGCATGCAGGGGATCCCGGGCGACTACAGCGGCCCGGCTCGATTCGTGAAGGCGGCTTTCGTCAACGGCCACTACCCCGAGCAGGCGTCCGAGGCCGATAACGTCACGCGCCTGTTCCGCACGCTCGGCTCGGTCGCCGTGCCCGACGGCTGCGCCCGCATGGCCGACGGTTCGTATGAGAAGACGCTCTACACGAGCGGGTTCTCCTCGGCGCGGTGCACGTACTACCACGCCTCCTACGACGATCCGCAGATCAGGGCCTATCCGCTGTCCTCCTGCGATCTGTCGGGCGTGCATCCCTTCGTCATGCCCGACGCGGCATAGGGGCGCCCTGCCATCGTTTCGCGCCGGGCGATCCGCGCCGGGTGTGGACATATATACGCGTTCGAATGAAAAGGAATCGACATGAACGCAGCAACCATACGGATGGCATCGGCGGGCAAGGAGCGCTTCGCCGTCCTGCCGATCGTCATCTTGATCTTGGCCCAGATGGGGGCGACCGGCGACAACGGCGCCCTGTCGCTCGCCACCTCGGCGCTTACCGGCGACCTCGGCGCCACCACGTCTGAAATCCAGCTCGCCAACATGATCTACCCGCTCGTCGGCGGCGCCTTCATGATCGCGGGCGGCCTGGCGGGCACGATCGTCGGCTGGAAGAAGACCTTCCGCATCGGGACCGTGCTGTGCGCGGTGGGCGAGGCGGCGCTGGCGGCGGCTCCCAACATGGCGGTCTTCATCTGGGTGGGGCGCGTGCTCGTCGGCTTCGGCGCGAGCTTCATGATCCCCTCGGTGCTGGGGCTCATCCCGCTGCTGTACCGCGGGGGCAACCGGGCGGTCGCGTTCGGCTGCATCGGCGCCGCCTCCGGGCTGTCGGCCGTGCTGCCGCTCATGCTCGGCGTGGTGATGGAGGTCTCGGGCATGCGCGTCACGTTCCTCGTGCTCAGCGCCTATTTCCTCATGGTCTTTCTCGTCTCGTTCCGCTTGCCGGCCATCGACCAAAAGGACGAGAAACTCAAATTCGACGTCGTGGGCGTGGCACTCGCCGCCACGGGCCTGTTCCTGTTCCTCATCGGTCTGTCGGGCATCTCCTCGTGGGGCCTGATCACGCCGTTCGAGGGATGTCCCTTCACCGTGTTCGGCATCTCTCCCGCGCTTCCGCTCGTCGCGCTCGGTCTTGTGGTGCTCGCCGCGCTGGTCCTGGTCGAGCCGCGGGTGGAGCGCGCCAACGGCATCGCGCTGCTGCCCAGCTCGTTTTTGAGCACGCCGCAGGTGCTTGCCGGCCTCGCCGCCAACGCGTTGACGTTTTTCTTCATGGGCGCGCAGTCCATCCTGATGTCGCCGTACCTGCAGCTCGTCGCCGGATGGACCCCGGTCGACGTGGGCCTGATCTCCATCGTGACCGGCGTGCCGACGTTCGCGCTGGCGCTCGGTATCCCCAAGCTCGCGCCGCGGGCGAATCCGCGCCACGTCATCCAGATCGGGTACGCGGCGATGGCGGTCGCACTCGGCATCATGGGGTCGTCCGTCACCATCGACGGCGCGAGCGCCGTCGGCGTGTACCTGGGCGCCTTCGTCGCGGGCGTGGGCGCGGGAACGGTGTCGTCCCACGCGAGCAACATCGTGGCGCTCGCGCTGCCTGAGCGCGACGCCTCCCAGTCCGGTGGCATCCAGAGCACCATGCGCAACGTGGGCCAGGCCATCGGCGTGGCGCTGCTCGGCGCCGTGCTGCTGTTCGGCATCACGAGCACCGTGCGCGTGAAGGCCGGCGAGGACGCCGCGATCTCGGGTGACGTCGATCGTCAGCTCGAGGGCATGACGCTCAACCTCGGCAGCGACCGCGAGTTCGAGCAGCAGATCGCGGGCATCGACATGACCGACGCCGAGCGCCGCGCCCTCGTGGATATCCAGGCGCAGGCGCGGTTCGAGTCGACGCGCATCGCCTACGCCGTGGGCGCGGTCATCGTGCTGCTCGGCTTGGCGACGACCCCGGCGATCAAGATCACGTCCAAGCAGGAGTCCCTGCAGGGCCGTTAGCGGCCAAAGCTCTTGTCCTCCTTACGAGTTCCGGGGCCTCCCCCGGGCGGATCTGCAACCATATGAGCCTTGACGCGACAGCTCGCAGATTCGCCCGGGGGAGGCCCCGGACCTTCTGTCTGGCAAAAGAGCACGGTCCGCGGAGCCCCAGCCGCACGCTCTTCTGGCGAAAGTGGCTAGAAATTTCCGTTTTGCTGTTGCGGTGTCGCGCGATCGGGCCTGGAGCCCGTCATCGGTGCCGCTTCTTCCCCTGCCGAGGCCGCATCCGAGGCATTTGGGGCCACGACGCATGCATCATAAGCAGCCGATGCGGGTATTGCGGTCAAATCGGCCACCTTCATTCGAACCGGCTTACAGCAAAACAGAAATTTCTAGCCACGTTCGCACGGGAGCGCGGCATCCGGGGTCCTCCGGCGCTTCTCTAGGCCAGCTTGTTGACGCGGCGGTCATAGGTGAGCAGCCCGTTCAGCTCCTCCTCCACGTCGGACAGCTGCGTGTAGACGTAGCCCGCGAGGCCGAGCGCCTCGAGCGACGCCGCCTCGTCGAGCGTGCGCCGCACCGCGTCGCGCCAGGCGTCCAGCGTCGGGAAGTTGCCGTAGCCATATGAGTAGGGGGACACGGTATGTCCGGGGATCGCCTGCGTCCAGCCGCCGAACTCCGAGATCACGAACGCGCGGTTGCCGCGCTCCTGCGCATAGCCGACCGGGACGCGGCGGTCGCAGTCGACGGTCAGCGGCCGGAAGTAATTGTGCTGAGAGAGGTAGTCGCCGCATCGCTGGTCGTACCACCCGCTCGTGGCGTCGATCGGGCGCGTCGGATCGAGCTCGTGGATCCGCTCGCTCATCTCGCGCGCGTCGAACTGCCCCCAGCCCTCGTTGAACAGCACCCAGGTCACGATCGAGGGGTGCCCGGCGAGCTGCAGAACCATATCGCGTGTGGTCTCGAGCCATTCGCGCCGGTAGTCCGCGCTGCCTGACGACAGGGCGGCCCGGTGGCGCGGGGTGTCGTCGCGGAACCGGTCCCATGACGCCTTGACCAGGGTCGGCTTCCGGCTGGTGTGCCAGGGGCTGTAGGCGCCGCCGCCGGACACGGCGTCTTGCCACACGAGCATGCCGAGCCGGTCGCAGTGGTAGTACCAGCGCGCGCACTCGATCTTGATGTGCTTGCGCAGCATGTTGAACCCCGCCTGCTTCATGGCGAGGATGTCGTGGACCAGCGCCTCATCGGACGGCGCGGTCATGAGGCCCTCGGGCCAGTAGCCTTGGTCGAGCACGCCCTTGATGAACACGGGGGAGCCGTTGAGGAAGAAGCGCGCCACGCCGGACTCGTCGCGCTTGACCTCGGCGGTCCGAAAGGCGCAGTAGCTGGAGAGGGCGTCCTGCCTGCCCAAAAGCCCTCGGGCGCACACGGCGACGTCGACATCGTAGAGGTAGGGGTCGCCAGGGGACCAGAGGTGCGGGTGCGCGACGTCGATCGCGCCGCGCACCCGTCGCCCGGCTATCGGGAGACGTGCTGCGGCGACGTCCCGCCCCTCATGGTCGCGCACGACGACATCGATTGAGTCGCCCTCGCGCAGCAGCCCGTGCGGATCGGCGAGCGCGCCTTCGATGCGCAGCGTGCCGTTGGCGGCGCCGTTGAGCGCAAGGGATTCGACGTGAACCGCGGACACCACCTCGTACCAGGCGCTTTGCCATATGCCGCTTTGCGGGGTGTACCAGATGCCGCCGGCGTCGAGGCGCTGCTTGCCGCGCGGCTGGACGCCGGCGTCGCTCGGGTCGTAGACGCACAGCGCCAGCCGAAGCGAGCGGCGTCCGCGCGCGAAATCGGTGATGTCCGCATCGAAGGGTAGGTAGCCGCCTACGTGAGTCGCCGCCGGTTTGCCGTCGACCATGAGGGAGCACGCCCAGTCGACCGCCCCGAAGCGCACGATCAGCCGCTCGAGCTCGTCAAGGTCTGGAACATCGACGGTCCTCGTATACCACAGCAGCTCGTCGGGCTGCAGCACGCGGCCGACGCCTGAGGCGGGCGCTTCGGGCGAGAAGGGGACCAGGATGCGCCCATCGTAGCGCTCGGGTTCGGGGGCTGCCGCCAGCATGTTGAGGACCCGTCCGGTCGAGAGCGCCTGCGCATGGCGGTATTCTTCCGGAATCGGCCGGATGGCGAACTCCCAATACCCGTTGAGCATGGTATATGCAGGCCGAACCATGGTCGGGCGCGGATATTCCGGAAGCACCCGGTCGGGATCGAGTGTGGCGCCCCGCGGCGTCTCAAGCGGATAGACGTCGCCGCGCTTGTGGCTCTTGGCGCTCATGAGAACACGTTTGATATCGAGCATGCGATCATCCTCCACGGCATCGGCGGGTAGCCTCCATTTTCTCACGTCGCGCTGGGCGAACGGTCGAAACCGTTGGGCGAGCCGCGGGGCGGGGATGGGGTGTCGGTCAATAACAATGGAGGGGACCGGTTGTTGCTGCGCCCTTCGGGCGCGCGGACCATAAGGGGGTTGCGATGGGGAAGACAATAAGGGAAAGGCGACCTGCGCGGATGCGCGCGTTCGGCATCGCTTCCATGGTGTGGGCGGTGCTGCTTATGGTGGCGACGGCGCTTCCCGCCGCGGCCGCGCCCCAGAACGGCTGGGACGAGGTGGACGGCGAGCGCTACTGGTACGACGACGGCGTCATGGCCCGCGACAAGCAGGTCTACGACCCCGAGTCGGACGCCTGGTACTGGT
This sequence comes from Collinsella ihumii, assembly GCF_030385545.1. Taxonomy (NCBI): domain Bacteria; kingdom Bacillati; phylum Actinomycetota; class Coriobacteriia; order Coriobacteriales; family Coriobacteriaceae; genus Collinsella; species Collinsella ihumii. The sequence goes on from NZ_JAUEIQ010000010.1 coordinate 55,868, forward strand.
TCGACGCCGACGGCACGATGGCCCGCGACAAGGACGTTTACATCCCGGTTTCCAACGAGGACCGCTCCCGCGGCAAGTGGGTGCGCTACGACGCGGACGGCCACATGGTCAAGGGCGAGGACTTCCGCTACGGCGGCTGGTACTACTTCGACCCCGTGACCGGCGAGATGCTCAAGGGCTTCACCTACGTGCCCTCCAACGGTGGCAAGTGGGTCTTCTACGACTACACGACCGGCCAGATGGCGCACGGCGAGCGCTATATCGACGGATCGCACGGCGACGAACCCGGCTGGATGTACTTCGACGACGTGACGGGCGCCGTGCTCTACGGCTGGCAGTTCATGACCACGGACCCCGACGGCGGGCTTGCCGCCACGAGATGGGTGTACTACCACGCCTCGACCGGCCGCATGGTCAAGGGCTGGCACACCATCGACGGCGTCGCGCGCTACTTCGACGAGACGACCGGTGCGTACGTGTTCGGGGGCGCGCAGAGCGAGGGTGAGGCCTATGACCTGCTTGCCATGGTGAACGCCGAGCGCGCCCGCTCCGGGGTGGCGCCGCTTGCCTGGGACGACGAGGTCGCGGAAGCCGCTCGGCTGCGGGCAAGCGAGCTGTCGATCACCTTCTCGCACTACCGCCCCGACGGCAGCGGGTTCCAGGAGGTGATGCCCTTCAGGCTCGAGCTGGGGAGGCCCTACACCTGCGCCGAGAACATCGCGATGAGGCAGCGGAGCGCGGAGGCGGTCAACGCCGCCTGGACCTCATCGATGGGTCATCACTACAACATGGTCAACCCGGAGTCCACGGTCTTCGGCGCCGCATGCTTTATCGACGGCTCGGGCACCAAGCACTGGGTCGAGCTGTTCGCGGCCTACTGATCGATTGCGGGGGCGTATGGGCGGGGCTCACGCGTCGGCGCGGCCCCGTCTTTACGCACGCATGACACGGATCGGCGCGTCCTCTGGTATCTTGGGAACCGCTGATCGGCTCATTTCGCGCAGGGCGCGGATGCGGCCGGTTGGCGCTTTCTCTGATGTGAACGATTCCACGAGGTCACCGGGAGGATGGAACATGGAGCCGAGCGCCGCGCACCCCGATCACGGCATCATCGATTTCGAGGGGCTTCCCAACACCCGCGACTTGGGCGGCATGCCCGCCGCGGACGACAGGCGAATCAAGCCGCGTCGCCTTCTGCGTTCCGGGCTGCTGGCTCCTGCGACGGCTGCAGACCTCGCCCGGCTGCGCGACGAGTACCGGCTCGGGCTCGATATCGACCTGCGCACCGATGTCGAATGCTCCGAGCGCCCCGACCCGATCGATGAGCTGCCCGGCGTGCGGTTCGTGCACCTTCCCGTGTTCCAAGAGTACGGATCGGGCGTCTCGCGCAGCGACGAGGACATGGACCGCGTGCGGGCCCAGATGCGCCGCGGCGAGGTCGAGCCGGCGCAGCTCATGATCACGCTGTACCCCTATCTTGTGATCGACGATCTGGGCGTTGCCGCCTACCGTTCGTTTTTCCAGGAGATCCTTAAGCTCGAGGAGGGCGCGGTGCTGTGGCACTGCACCGCGGGCAAGGACCGGTGCGGCATGGCGAGCGTGCTCATGGAGGTGGCCCTTGGCGTGCCGTGGGAGGTCGTCAAGGCGGACTACATGGCCACGAACCGGTTCTACGGCATCGACCTTGCGACCTGCGACCCCATGGACTACCTGAACGGCGTCGACCCGCGCTATCTCGCCGCTGCGGTCGATGCGATCGAGGGCGCATACGGTTCGGTCGAGGAGTATCTCTCCCGTGCGCTCGGCGTCGACCGCGCGGCGCGCGACGAATTGAGGGCCCGCTACCTCGTCTAGATTGCAAATCGGGGACGTACCTTCTGCGTGCATTTTTGCACGCAGAAGGTACGTCCCCGATTTGCAGGGGGTCCGTCGGCGCACCCGAACGGCTCGTTGAGGTGGGCCCCGCGCCGCCCCGACGTGCGCTAGGATGATGGGCGCTACGTCCACGTTCCGCAGCAAGGAGGCTTTCGTGTCCAAACGGATCCCATCGCTGGTCTTGGCCCTGCTCCTCGCGTGCGCGATGGCGCTCGGCGGTTGCGCCGCCGACGACCGGGTGGCGACGGCGGGCAGTTCCGTGGCGGCGGAAGTCACCGTGGAGCGCGCGTCGTTTTCCCAGGAGGAGATCTATTACGCCCTCGGGCACCTGGGGTATGAGTCGTACAGCGAGCTGGACGACCTCGGCAGGTGCGGCGCCGCCATGGCCTGCCTGGGCCCCGAGACGATCCCCGCGTACGGAGAGGAGCGCGAGAGCATCAGCGAGATCCATCCGACCGGCTGGCATTCCATCCGCTACGACTTCATCGAGGGGGAGTCGCTGTACAACCGAAGCCATCTCATAGGGTGGGCGCTCTCGGCGGAAAACGCCAACGAGCGCAACCTGGTGACCGGCACGCGCTGGATGAACGCGGACGCCATGCGCCCTTACGAGGAGCAGGTCGCCGACTACATCTACGACACGGACAACCATGTGCTCTACCGGTCCGCGCCCGTGTTCGAGGGCGACGAGCTGCTGTGCCGGGGCGTGCGCGTCGAGGCGTACTCCCTCGAGGACGACGGCCGCGGCATCGATTTCTCCATCTGGTGCCCCAACGTGCAGCCGGGCGTGGAGATCGACTACCGGACCGGCGATGCGTGGCTGGCGCAGGAGCCGAGCGCGAGCGATGCGGATGCCGAGCCAGAGGTCGAGGGCGACTATGTGCTCAACACCAACTCCCGCAAGGTGCACGGTCCCGCCTGCCCCGGTGTCGGCGACATCGCCCCCCGCGAACCGCAAGGAGTTCGAGGGCACGATCGACGAGGCCGAGCGCCTCGGGTACGAGCCCTGCGGCCAGTGTCTCGCCGCGTAAGGCAAGGTGCGTGCGCCGGACCGTTCCGCCGCGTGCGCCGCCATGGCGCCGGCGCCGAAAGCGCGAGCTGCGCGCCGACCAGCTCGATTTACGGCGTTCTGACAAAAATATGACCGTTCCCAAATGAGCGCCGGTCATACCCTCTATACTTGGTGCGTTCACAAAAAACCGTACGGGAGGGGTTTCATGGGCGGTTTCTTTGGTGCGGCATCCAAGCGCGACGTGGTGCTCGACGTGTTCTTCGGCGTGGACTACCATTCCCATTTGGGCACAAGGCGCGCCGGCATGGTGTTCTGCGAGGGTACGGGCGGTTTCCAAAAGGAGATCCATTCCATCGAGAACACGCCGTTCCGTTCTCGTTTCGATGGGGACTTGGAGCATTTCCACGGTACGAGCGGTATCGGCTGCATCAGTGATACCGACCCGCAGCCGCTGCTGGTCCGCTCCCATCTCGGCACGTTCGCCATCACGACGGTCGGCATCATCAACAACGCCAACGAGCTCATCGAGGACTACTTCGAGCGCGGCGGCTCCCAGTTCATGGCCATGAGCTCGGGCGCGGTGAACAACACCGAGCTCGTCGCGGCGCTCATCAATCAAAAGGAAGACCTGGTCGAGGGCATCATGTTCGCCCAGAAGGCCGTCAAGGGCTCGCTGACGCTGCTCGTCATGACCGAGGACGGGACGATTTTCGCCGCGCGCGACCGCATGGGGCGCCTGCCGGTGCTCATCGGCCGCGACGCGAACGGCGAAGGCTACTGCATCTCGTTCGAGTCGTTCGTCTACCACAAGCTCGGCTACGAGGACGAATATGAGCTCGGGTCGGGCGAGATCGTGCGCATCACGGCCGACGGCTACGAGACGGTGGCTCCCGCCGGCGACCAGATGAAGATCTGCGCGTTCCTCTGGGTGTACTACGGCTATCCCAACTCCAACTACGAGGGCGTGAACGTCGAGGTCATGCGCTACCGCAACGGGCACATCATGGCGCGCGACGAGGCCGCTGCCGGTACGCTGCCCGAGGTCGACTACGTGGCCGGCGTGCCCGACTCCGGCCTGCCGCACGCCATCGGCTACGCCAACGAGTGCGGGGCCACGTTCGCCCGCCCGTTCATCAAGTACACGCCCACCTGGTCGCGCTCCTTCATGCCGACCAACCAGAGCGTGCGCGACCGTATCGCCGAGATGAAGCAGATTCCGGTGCCCGAGCTCATCCGCGACAAGAAGCTGCTGTTCGTCGACGACTCCATCGTGCGCGGAACGCAGCTCGGCAAGACGGTCGACTTCCTGTATGAGGCCGGCGCCAAAGAGGTGCACATGCGTTCCGCGTGCCCGCCGATCATGTTCAGCTGCAAGTACCTGTCGTTCTCGCGCGGCAAGTCGGACATGGACCTCATCGCCCGCCGCGTCGTGCGCGAGCTCGAGGGCCCCGAGGGCGACAAGCATCTCGACGAGTACGCCGACAGCTCCACCGAGCGCGGAGGCTGCCTGCTACGCCGCATCTGCGAACAGCTCGGCTTCGACAGCCTGGGCTATCAGAGCCTGTCCGGCATGCTCGAGGCGATCGGCATCGATCCGTCGAAGGTGTGCACCTACTGCTGGGACGGCAAAGAGTAACCGATGGGTTGATCGGGGACGGGTTCGTTCCAACCCATCGTTCCCCGCAGGCAAGCGAGTATCCGTCGCCGGCGTTGGGAGGTCGCGAGTTTTCGACCTTCTGGCGCCGGCGACGGTTTTTATGGCGAACGACGACAGGGCTTTCCTCGAGTGTCGTCTGGGTATTGGCCGATGATGCAAACGGGGTATCTCCCGCCTTCCCCAGAGATCCAGAGAGAGGGGGGGGTCAATGACACAAAATGGGCAATTTGGCACGCTAAGAGTGCTTGCAGGCCCCCTTTAGCGTGCCAAACTGCCCATTTTGTGTCATCGGCCTCCCGCCGACCCCTTTTTCTAGGCGTCCATCCCGGGGAAGCCCGTTTGCCGCAGCGCCTCGAACAGGACGACGGCGGCGGCGTTCGAGAGGTTGAGGGCGCTGATGCGATAGTCGCTCGTGTCGATGAAGTTTCCGCAGATATCCTGCCTGAGCAGGGGAGAGTCTTCGCGCTCGGCATCGGGGTGCAAGGCCTGTTCGTGCGCTTGCCAGCTTTCGCGGTTGGCGAGCGCCGTCTCGTCGGGCAGCATGGGTATCCGCTCGCAGCGCTGCGGGTAGCGGGCGAGCAGCTCCTCGGGAATCCCCGAGCTCTCCTTTCCGAAGACGAGGTAGTCCCCGTCGCGATAGGTCGCCTGCACGTAGGTGCGCTGCGCCTTCTTGGTGAGCAGGTGTAGGCGCTTGAGCCCCGCGTCGTCGGCGAGCCCGCAGCGAACGAGGAAATCCTGCCAGCTCGCATAGACCGTCACGTTGAGGTTGTCCCAATAGCCGAGGCCCGCGCGGTGCAGCATCTTGCTATCGAGCGAGAACCCGAGCGGCTCGATCAGATGCAGGTGCGCGCCAGTCACCACGCAGGTCCGGCCGATGTTGCCGGTGTTGGCGGGAATCTCGGGTTCGAAAAGCACGATGTTGAGCATGCGCCCCTCCATGAGGTCGGTGTCTGATGCGGCTCCCTTAAGGTAGCACGCTGCTGCTCTTTACGTGGGCGCGCCGCCTTACCGTGCGTTTTGCGCTACTATCTTGGGGCGCGCAATGCGCCCGCACCCAACCTGCACGTTTTGAAGGGACAGTTCATGATCAAAGAGCTCGTGCACGACGACGCCATCCTCTCTCAGCCCTGCGAGCCCGCGACGGCCGAAGACGCCGCCATCGCCCAGGACCTGATCGATACCATGGAGTCCATCGACGACGCCGTGTGCCTGGCCGCCAACCAGATCGGCGTGACCAAGGCCGTCGCCGTCTACAAGGACGACAACGACCAGGTTCACGTGATGTACAACCCCAAGATGATGCTGGGTCTCGGCGCGTTCAAGTGCGAGGAGCGCTGCCTGTCGCACGAGGACGCTCACAAGGTCACCCGCTTCATCAAGATCAAGGTCAGCTACGACGAGCTGGTCGACGGCGCCCTCAAGAACCGTCGTCGCGACTTCACCGATTGGGAAGCCCAGATGATCCAGCACATGATCGACCACTGCAACGGCAAGCTGGTTTAGGGAAACACCGATCAATTCATTCCGCGGCGGGCGCCCGCCACAGGGGAGCCCGGCGCGAAATCAATAGATTATCGGCGGTCCCCATCCGTGCTTCCCTATGGCACCACGAGCGCCCAGATGACGGCGATCACCACGGCGGGCAGCATGTTCGCCGGCTTGAACGTGCCCTTCCAGATGAGGTTCACGCCCACGCAGAAGATGAGCATGGACCCCACGAGCGAGAGGCTGGAAAGCGCCGCCTCGGTCATGATGGGGCGGATGGGCTGGGCAAGCAGGGTGATAGAGCCCTGGATGACCGCCACGGGAAGCGCCGAGAACAGGCAGCCCCGCCCAAACGAGGCGCTCATCACGCAGACGATGACGGCATCGAGCGCGCCCTTCAAGGCAAGCGTGCCCCAGTCGCCCGCGATGCCGTCTTGGATGGCGCCGACGATCGCCATGGCCCCGATGCTGACCGTCAGCGATGCGTTCACGAACCCGTTGACGAATCCCGCGTCGCCCTCGCTCCCGGTCTTTTCCTTGAGCCATTTGCCGAGTCGAACAAAGCGGCTGTCGAGGTCGATGAGCTCGCCGATGGCAGAGCCGACGGCGAACGAGACGATCATCATGGCGGTTCCCCCGCTGGTAAGGGCACCGTCTTTCACGGCGAGCATTTCCTCGAGCGTGCCGGCGAGACCGACGAAGATGACGCATAGCCCCGTCGCCTTCATGAGGGTCTCCTGCACGCGGGGGACGAGAAGGCGCCTGCCGAAAAGGCCCGCGACGCCGCCGGCGAGGATGCATGCCACGTTGATGAGCGTTCCCAGTCCGATCACGCCGACGACCTCCTCCAGAAAAAACGCCTCCGATCGTGCCGGAGGCGGGATCTTCACGACTATGGAATAGTAGCAAATGACGAGGGGCGGCGACGATCGATGGGTTGAAACGAACCCGTCCCCAGCCAACCCATCAGGCTTGCTGCGCGGGTGCGGCCACGTGCGGAAACGGCAGGCCGCAGATCTCCGATATGAGCTCGGGATGTGCGAGTTCGTCGCAGGTGACCGGCACGACCGTCAGACCGGGAAACGCATCCGGATCGACCGGAGAGGAGCATGGGTCGTCCACGACGTCGATCACGATGTGCTGTTTCGGCAGATACAGAGCCATGGGGCCTCCTTCACGTGGGCGCGCGGTCGCGCAGCAAGCAGCGCGCCCAGCCTAGCAGCCGCTTCTTGCCCCGCTTCCGACGCGCATCCGACAGATCGCCCAAATACGCTGGTAGACGGCGTGACTATTAGTAAAAGATTTTGTTCTGCATAGCAGATGCGCTGTTCACGCACTTGTCATAATTGCATTCCACACCTAAAGCCACCTCGGCGTTTCATATAATCGAGGGCACTGCCACTTTACCTCAGTAAAGAAAGGTGCGCCCATGGTGGACATAAAACCGATGACGGCCGAATACGAGGCGTATCTGCGCGACGAGTCGCGCAGCACGGGCGACGCGCAATCGATCTCGTTTCCGCGCGATGAGCAGGAGATCCGCGAGGTGCTGGCGAGCCTTGCTGCCGCGTCCGAGCACGTCCCGGTGACGGTGCAGGGCGCGCGTACCGGTCTCGCGGCGGGCGCCGTTCCCGCGGGCGGCCACATCATGAACCTCTCGCGGGCAAATAGATACCTGGGCCTTCGTCGAGACGACGCGGGGACCTACTACCTGCGCATGCAGCCCGGCGTGATCCTGTCCGAGCTTCGCCGCCATCTAGCGAACAAGACGCTGCCCACCGACGGGTGGGACCGTGAGAGCCTCGCCGTCCTCAAGCGCATGTACGACGGGCCCGAGCAGTTCTTCGCCACCGATCCCACCGAGATCTCGGCCTGCATGGGCGGCATGGCCGCCTGCAACGCCTCCGGCGCGCGCAGCTACCGCTACGGCCCGATGCGCCCGCACATAAGCGCGCTGCGCGTGGTGCTCGCGAACGGCGACGTGCTCGACCTGCCCCGCGGGGCGGTGCGCGCGACCGGCCGGCATCTCGTGCTGACGACCGAGGGCGGGCGCGCCATCGAGCTTGACCTGCCCACCTATACCATGCCGAGCACCAAAAACGCCTCGGGCTATTTCATCGAGGACGACATGGACGCCGTCGACCTGTTCATCGGGTCGGACGGCTCGCTCGGCGTCATCAGCGAGCTCGAAGTGGCGCTCATTCCGGTTCCGGCCGTCACGTGGGGCGTGAGCTGCTTTTTTGCCGACGAGGCGCAGGCGGTTGACTTCACGGTCGCGGCGCGCCCCGCACTCAGCGACGCCGCGGCGTTCGAGTACTTCGATGCGCAGGCGCTGAACATCCTGCGCCGACAGCGCACAGCGAGCACCGCCTTCTCGTCGCTGCCCGCCCTTGACGACGCGTGGGGCTGCTGCGTGTACGTCGAGCTCGCCTGCGATGGCGAAGCTCAGGCGCTGGCGGACCTGGCCCGCCTGCGCGATGTGCTGGACGAGCATGGCGGCAGCGCGGAGCGCACCTGGGTCGCGCGCACCGACACCGACCGCGAGACGCAGCGTTTCTTCAGGCACGCGGTCCCCGAGAGCGTCAACATGCTCATCGACGAGCGCCGGCGCACCGACGCGCGCATCACCAAACTCGGCAGCGACATGTCGGTGCCCGACGACCAGCTGCGCGACGTCATCGAGCTCTACCGGACCGGCCTTGCCGAGGCGGGCCTCGAGTCGGCGGCATGGGGCCATATCGGCAACAACCACCTGCACGTCAACGTGCTGCCGCGCTCCATGGCCGACTACGAGGCGGGCAAGGAGCTCTTCGGCGCGTGGGCGGCGCAGGTCAGCGCCATGGGCGGCGCCGTCTCGGCGGAGCACGGCGTCGGCAAGCTCAAGCGCGACTTCCTTGTCGCCATGTACGGCGAGGACCACGTGCGCGAGATGGCGCGCGTGAAGCTCGCGCTCGATCCCTTCTACCAGCTGGGGCGCGGCAACCTGTTCGATCCGCATCTATGCGAAGGAGGTGCGTGAGGCCATGCATATCGCGGTGTGCGTCAAGGCGGTCCCCTCGACCACGGAGGTCAAGATGGACCCGGAAACCCATACGATCGTGCGCGACGGCCGCGCATCGGTCATTAACCCGTTCGATGCCACGGCGCTCGAGGTCGCGCTGGCGATCAAGGACGCGCGCTCCGCTGCGGGCGAGCGCACCCGGGTGAGCGTCATGTCCATGGGGATCCCCGACACCGAGCGGCTGCTGCGCGACTGCATCGCGCGCGGTGCCGACGATGCCCTGCTGCTTTCCGACCGCGCGTTCGCGGGCGCGGACACGCTGGCGACGACCTATGCCCTGAGCTGCGGAATCTCCCAGCTCGATGAGGCGGTCGACCTGATCGTGTGCGGCAAGATGGCCGTCGACGGCGACACGGCGCAGATCGGCCCGGAGCTCGCCGGCGCATTCGAGATGCCCTGCATCACCGACGTGCAGGAGCAGCCGGAGGTCTGTGGGCGCACCCTTCGGGCGAGGCGTGCGTGCGACGGGGGCCGCGAGACCGTCGAGGTCGATCTCCCCGCGGTCATCACGGTCGCCAAGGACGCGGCGCAGCTGAGGATGCCGAGCATCCCGGGCGTGCTGGCGGCGGAAACGGCGCCCGTCGCGGTCAAGACGGCCGCCGACGTCGGCGCCGACACGGCACGGACGGGGCTTGCGGGTTCGCCCACCCAGGTCGTGCGGTCGTTTGTTCCCGAGCGCTCGCAGGAGGCGGTCGCCATCGAGGGCTCTCCCGCCGAGCAGGCGGCGGCTCTCGCGGCGTTGATCGAGGAGGGATGTCGATGAGCGGGCTTACGATCGATCGCGAGCGGTGCATCGGATGCGGCCGCTGCGTGAAGGCGTGCGCGTCGTCCGCGCTCAAGCTGGTATGGGAGGGCCCGCGCAAGTTCGCGCAGGTGGGTGACGCCTGCGTGTTCTGCGGGTCGTGCGTCGACGCGTGCCCGGTCGACGCCATCTCGATCGCCAAGGATGGCGCCGCGGATGCGCAGGAGCTGGCGAGCTATCGGGGCATTTGGGTGTTCGCGCAGGTGGATGCCGCCGGCCATGTCATGGACGTCGCCTTCGAGCTGCTCGGGCGCGCGCGTCAGCTGGCCGACGAGCGCGGCTGCACGCTGACAGCGCTGATCGGCGAGGGCGCGGACGGCACGGACGAGAACGCGCGGCGGCTCGTCGCCGCCGGTGCCGACGAGGTGCTCGTCTGCCGCGATGCGCGCCTTGCCCGCCCGGACGCCGAGGTGTTCGCGCACTGGATCTGCGAGATGGCGCGCGCCTTTAGGCCGGAGGTCATCCTGTACGGCGCCACGGCGTTCGGGCGCGAGCTGGCGCCCGGCGTGGCGGTACGCCTCAAGACCGGGCTCACGGCCGACTGCACGGTGCTCGCGATGGATCCGGAAACCGGCCTGCTGCAGCAGACGAGGCCCGCATTCGGCGGAAACCTCATGGCCACGATCGTGTGCCCGGCGCACCGGCCGCAGATGGCGACGGTGAGGCCCGGTATCTTCGCCGCGCCCGCAGCTGACGAGACCCGCACGGGCGAGATCAGGTACGTGACGCTCGATGCGTCCGTGGCGCCGCGCGTGCGCGTTCTTGACTCGGAGCCGGTGGGCACCGGCCGCTCGATCGCCGATGCGGAGCGCCTGGTGGTCGTGGGCCGGGGCATCGGGTCCAAGAAGAACCTCGCGGTCGCCCGCAGGCTCGCCGACGCGATCGGGGCGGAGCTCGGCTGCACGCGCCCGCTCGTGGAGGCGGGCTGGCTGGAATATCCGCATCAGGTGGGGCAGACGGGCGTCTCGGTGGCGCCGAAGCTGCTGGTGAGCCTCGGGGTGTCCGGCGCCATCCAGCATCTGGCCGGTATCGGAGGGGCGCAGACCGTCATCGCGGTCAACGAGGACGCCGAGGCTCCCATTTTCGGCGCGGCGCACTACAAGGTGGTCGGCGACTGCATCCAGGTGGCCGAGGCCCTGATCGACGCACTTGCCTGATGGGCTGTCCACGGTGCACATGGGGTGTAATACCCGCTAACTGTACCCAGAAGTGCGAGTGAGATCGTTCCCAGATGGCCCTCACTTCTACTTCTGGGTACAGTTAGCGGGTAAGGGGTCGGTTGGGGACGGGTACGTTTCAACCCGTCCCGCCAAGAATGTCAGGCGTCCTTCTCGACCAGTCCCCGCATCTCGGCGCACATGCGCTCCCACGTCTTCTGCGTCGCGGGGTCGGCGAAGGGGCGCCCGAGCCCGAAGGGGTCGTCGAGGATGCGGTACAGGTAGCCCTGCTCGCGCACGAGGCGGCGGCTCGCGGCAAACCTGAGCTCGAAGATGAACCCCATGAGCCCGACGAGGAAGTCGGCCGGCTCGGTGCGCTCGGAGCGCGCCACGCAGCGGCGCTCGGCAAAGGCGCGTCGCGCGCCGTCCGAGATGCCGCTGTCCAAAAACGCGCGTTCGCCGATGCCCAGAATCGTCTGCACGCTGCTCTCGCTCGCCACGCGCAGGATGTCGATCTTGTCGGCGTCGCGCACAAGGTCGCAGAACAGCCGCGTGCGCGCATCGAGGCGATCGTCCACGCGCAGCGCGCTGTGCTGCCCGACGGCCTCGCGAATGAGCCCGTCCTCCTCGGACGAGGGGCTAAAGCGTCGGATGCTGCCCGCGGCCTCGGGGCCGCCCTCGAACAGCTCGCGCACGCCGAGCGCGGCATGGCTGGCGCTGCAGGAGTCGTCGAAGGTGTCCCAGCGGCGCAGCTGCTCAAAACGGCCGAGGTCGTGCAGCAGGCCGCACAGCCACGCGAGGTCGCGGTCCTCGTCGCCCAAGCCCTCGTCGCGTGCGATGGCGTCGCACACGTCCGCCACGCGCAGGGTGTGCGCCACCTTGAGCGCGATGCGGGGATTGTCCGCGTCGTAGGGCACGACGTAGCCGTTGAACGCTTCGAGGGCGCGCGTGCGATCGATGTGCAAGACGGTCATCTCCTCAAGGCGGGCTGCGCGTGCCGCCCGCATCAGACGAATACGAGATTGACGAGGACCATATAGGATAGGGTGCCCGCGAGGATGGACGTCAGCATGTTGCGGCGCCACAGGTAGGAGAGCGCGGTGATAAGGATGCCGATGGCCTCGGGCGCGCCGTGATAGCCTCCCATGACGTCGACGTCTTTCACGCAGTAGACCACGAGCAGGCCGAAGACCGCGCCGGGAAGCACGTCGCCGAGGTAGCGGATGTAGCGCGGGGCGCCGTGCCTAAACGCGGCGAACGGCAGAAAGCGGGTGAGGATGGTCGCGGCGCCGGCGATGAGCACGGTGATGATCTGCTGGATGACCGTCATGCGCGCTCACCCTCCTTCTTTTCGTTCGCATCGCTATACACGGGTTCCAGCTTGGCGCGCGCCGCGGTGACCACGACCAGGATGAGGATCATGGCGGGGATCAAGAAGCTGTCGGGCCCGAAGACCACGAGGGCGAGCGCCGTGGCGGCAAGGCCTGTCAGCGAGCTCGCGTGGCTCGGCTCAGAGAGCCACTGGTCCATGAAGATGACGACGAACAGGGCCGTCATGGCGAACGAGATGCCCTGGACATGCAAGGGGATCATGCTGCCGAAGATGCCGCCGAGCGTGCACCCGACGACCCAGGAGCCCTGGTTGAGCAGGCTCACGAACGTCATGAACCAGCCGCGATCGATCGAGGCGGGCACGTGGGCCGAATAGTTGATGGAGAACGATTCGTCGCACATGGCGTAGATCAGGTAGGGCTTCTTCTTGCCCATGCCGCGAAACGGTTCGAGCATGGACAAGCCGTAGAACAGGTGGCGCGCCTGCACCACGAGGACGACGAGGAAGGCGGTGAGCGGGTCGAACGCGCCCGGCAGCATGGACGCGACGACGAACTCAGCCGAGCCGCCGAAGATGGCGATGGACATGAGCGTCGGCATCCACCAGGGCAGCCCGAGCGAGCTCGAGTACACGCCGCAGGTGATGCCGAGGAAGGCGAAGCCCGCCATGATGGGGACGCACAGCGGCAGGGCCTGCTTGAACGCAGCGGTCTTGGTGCCGGGTCTCGTCACGGGGATTCGCCTGCCTTTCATACGGTTGTGCTGCATACGAAGAACAAGGATAGCGCAAGCGGGCCCGCCGTTGGGGCCGGGTGCTGCCGCGGTGGGCACGGGCACCGCTGGGGCCGATGGCGCAAAGCGGACCGCCTCCACCCACGTGCAAATCGGGGACGTACCTTGCGCGTGCATACATGCACGCGCAAGGTACGTCCCCAATTTGCACCAAAACCGGTCATAGACGTTCAAAACCGTTCACCTGTAGAAATCGACCGTTCACGTGCGATGAACGGTTTTGGCTGATAGTGAACGATTCTGGTGCTAAGCTCTCATTGTGAACGAATTAGAATGTTTTTGAATGGTTTTGATGCCATTCGCCGGACACGGAAGAGAGGAGCGCAGATGCTTGCGGAAGATCGTCTTCAAACCATCGTCAACCTGGTCAACGAGCATGGGTCCATGACGGCAAACGAGCTGATGGAGCGTCTGGACGCCTCTGAATCCACGGTGCGCCGCGATCTGACGCGCCTTTCCCAGATGGGCCGTATCGTGAAGGTGCACGGCGGCGCCACCGCCGTCGCGCGCACCGTTGTCGCGTCCGATCAATCCGTCAACGAGCGACATGGCGTCAACACCGAGGCCAAGACGGCGATCGCGCGCCGCGCCGCCTCGCTGATCGGTCCCGACGATTTCGTCTACATCGACTCCGGCTCCACGACCGAGCGCCTCGTCGATTTCATCACGGAGACGCGCGCCACCTACCTCACCAACTCCATCGCCAACGCCCATGCGCTGCTCGTCAAAGGCTGCCGCGTGCTCGTGCCGGCAGGGGAGCTCAAGCAGATCACCGAGGCCCTTGTGGGCGAGCAGACGGTCGAGGCGCTGCGCCGCTACCGCTTCACCATCGGCTTTTTCGGCACGAACGGCGCCACGCCGGACGAAGGCTTCACCACGCCCGAAACCGGCGAGGCGGTCGTGAAGGGCATCGCGCTCTCGCGCACCCTGCGTCCCTTCGTGCTCTGCGATTCCAGCAAGTTCTCCGTCGTCTCCCCGGTCGCCTTCGCCGACTTCGACGATGCGACCGTCATCACCGAGTCCATCCCGCCCGAGCTCGCGGACGCAGCGAACATCATCTGCGCCGGAAACGGGCAGGACGGGCGCTAGGCGCTAGAAACCAGACACGTCGACCAAGAAAGAGAGCCCTTCCATGATCTACACCGTCACCTTCAACCCGTGCCTCGATTACGTCGTGGCAGTCGACGACCTTGCGCTCGGCGAGGTCAACCGCGTGACGCGCGAGACCGTCATGGCGGGCGGCAAAGGCATCAACGTGTCCATCGTGCTCAAGAACCTCGGCCACCCGAGCTGCGCGCTCGGCTTTCTTGCCGGGTTCACCGGCGACGAGATCGCGCGCCGCCTTCAGCTGCAGGGTATCGACACCGACTTCATCGAGGTCAGCCACGGCATGAGCCGCATCAACGTCAAGGTCAAGTCGAACGAGGAGACCGAGATCAACGGCATCGGTCCCGATATCGACGAGCGCGACATCGATGAGCTGTACGCCAAGCTCGATGCGCTCGCTACCGACGATATCCTGGTCATCTCCGGCAGCGTGCCCGCGGCGCTTCCCGGCGACATCTACGAGCGCATCATGAAGCGCCTGGAGGGCCGGGGCATCCGCATCGTGGTCGACGCCACGCGCGACCTGCTCGTCAACGTCCTTCCGTTCAAGCCCTTCCTCATCAAGCCGAACAACCACGAGCTGGGCGAGATCTTCGGCGTTGAGCTCAAGCGACGTGACGAGGTGGTTCCGTATGCGAAGAAGCTCCAGGAGCGCGGCGCGCGCAACGTGCTCGTCTCGATGGCGGGGGAGGGCGCGGTTTTGATCGCCGAGGACGGCCAGGTGGTCGAAGGGCCCTCGCCTGCAGGCGTCGTGGTGAACTCGGTGGGCGCGGGCGACTCGATGGTCGCGGGTTTCATCGCCGGTTGGCTGGAGAGTGCAGGCGACGTCGAGCGGGCGTTCCGTATGGGCGTCTGCACGGGGTCCGCGAGTGCGTTCTCGCTGGGCCTCGCCGAGCGAGACCAGGTCGAGGCGCTGCTCGCCACCTTCAATCGTTAACGGCTCGCGCGCATAATTCGCGCGTCGCCCATATCAAATCTGTTTCTACATAGCCCGTCAAATATTGACGGCTGGGCTGGCTTATGCCGGGGAAAGGGGTTCGCTATGAAAATAACCGAGTTGTTCAGCAAGAATGGGGTGAAGCTGGGAGTCGAGGCCGCCACACAGGCGGATGCCATCGACGTGCTGGTCGACCTGCACGATGCGAGCGGCACCATCAACGATCGCGAGAAGTACCGCGCGGCGGTGCTCGAGCGCGAATCGCAGTTCAGCACCGCGGTGGGCGAGGGCGTCGCCATCCCGCACGCCAAGACCGACGCCGTCGTGCGCCCCGGTCTCGCCGCCATC
Source organism: Collinsella ihumii (assembly GCF_030385545.1). Lineage (NCBI taxonomy): Bacteria > Bacillati > Actinomycetota > Coriobacteriia > Coriobacteriales > Coriobacteriaceae > Collinsella > Collinsella ihumii. The sequence goes on from NZ_JAUEIQ010000010.1 coordinate 71,433, forward strand.
ACGGTTCCCGCGGGCGTCGACTGGAACGCACCGGACGGCAAGCCCTCCGACCTCATCTTCATGATCGCGGCCCCCGAGGGCCAGGCCAACGTGCACCTCGAGGTGCTCGCCAAGCTCTCAATGCTGCTCATGCACGAGGACTTCGCCGATGCCCTGCGTGCCGCCAAGACGGTCGACGAGTTTTTGTCGGTGATCGATACGGCCGAGGCCGCCCACGATGCCGAGCAGGCGGAGAAAGAGAAAAAGGCCGCCGAGGCCAAGGCTGCCCGTGAGGCGGCTGCCGCTGCCGCCGAGGCGCACGCCGCGGTCGATACGGGCCTTCCGCAGGTGCTGGCCATCACCGCGTGCCCCACGGGCATCGCGCACACCTATATGGCCGCCGAGAACCTCGAGAAGGTCGCCGAGCAGATGGGTGTCACCATCAAGGTCGAGACCCAGGGCTCGGTCGGCACCAAGAACGCGTTGACACCCGAGGAGATCGCCGCGTGCCGCGGCATCATCATCGCTGCCGACAAGGGCATCGAGCTCTCCCGCTTCAACGGCAAGCCGCTGTACTCCACCAACGTCTCGGCCGGCATCAACGACGCGGAGCGCCTCATCAACATCATCATGAACGGGGAGGCGCCCATCTGCCACGCCGAGGGCGGCTCGTCCGCGCCGGCGGCGTCCGCCTCGACCGAGGGCATCGGTTCCACCGTCTACAAGCACCTGATGAACGGCGTGTCCCACATGCTGCCGTTCGTCGTGGGCGGCGGCATCCTCATGGCCATCTCCTTCTTGCTCGACCAGGCCGGCATGGGCACGAGCTCCTATGGCTCCAGCACCCCGCTCGCCGCGTTCTTCAACCTCGTCGGCAACCAGGCGTTCAACTTCATGCTGCCGATCCTCGCGGGCTTTATCTCCATGTCCATCGCCGACCGCCCCGGCCTGGCACCTGGTTTTGTGGGCGGCTGGATCGCCAAGCAGGGCTTCACGCTCGGCTATCTCTCCAGCGCCATGGACGCCGACGCGCAGGCCGCGCTGATCTCGGGCGGCTTCATCGCGGCGCTGTTCGCGGGTTTCGCCGCCGGCTACCTGACGTATGGCCTCGAGAAGCTGTGCGACAAGCTGCCCGACTCGCTCGAGGGCATCAAGCCAGTGCTGCTGTATCCGCTGATCGCAATCTTCCTGATCGGGCTCGTGATGCTTACCCTCAACCCGATCTTTGCGGCCATCAACTCGTGGCTCACCTCTGCCCTGAACGGCATGGGCACGACCAACCTCGTGCTTCTGGGTGCTGTGGTCGCCGGCATGATGTCGGTCGACATGGGCGGCCCGTTCAACAAGGCTGCATACGTGTTCGGCACCGCCATGCTCGCCGACGGCACCACGACCGGTCAGATCATCATGGCCTCCGTCATGATCGGCGGCATGGTCCCGCCGCTGGCGATCGCCCTGTCCACGACGATCTTCAAGAACCGCTGGACGTCCGAGAACCGCAAGGCGGGCATCGTGAACTACATCATGGGCCTGTCGTTCATCACCGAGGGCGCGATTCCGTACGCCGCGGCCGATCCCGGACGCGTACTGCCCTCCTGCATCGCCGGCGCTGCGATCGCGGGCGCGATGTCCGCCGGTTTCGGCTGCACGAGCCCTGCGCCCCACGGCGGCGCTTGGGTGATCGCGGTCATCGGCAACCCGGCTATGTACCTTCTTGCGCTCGTTGTCGGCGCGGTGGTCGCCTGCCTGATCCTGTCCTTCCTGAAGAAGCCCCTGCCTGCAGAGGTGTCCGGCTTGGAGCGGTAGCACTGGCTGGCCCTTCGCGAACGGGGTCGCGTAGTTCGGTCCGCGTTAGATATATATGTTGGGGAAGACCCGATTCGGCCATGTGCCGGATCGGGTCTTTTTTGTGTGTCGGTATGTGTGGAAGCACGTGGCGTGTTTGTGGGCGCGCGGCTGTTTGTTTTGGGTCGCGGGCATGCGGAGTGGGGTGTTCGCGCAGGTAGAGAGCCTGGCGAGGACATCAAAAAGTACGCATAAATTGATCGTATTGGACAATACAACACTCGGGCTGCGGTAGATGGAGCCATACCGTGTCGGCGCGTGAGGTCGCCCTTGACGCCAACATCTTCCTGCTGCCCCCGGTCGTCCTATGTGGCGGGGGATTCATTGCGAAAGGCAGACTTTCGGAGGCCTCCAATTAAGGGGCGCACGTCTGCAACCAGACGGGGAAGATTGTCTCATTATGCAGTTGCGCAACATGTGCGGAAACGGCGAACAGCGCCATTCTTCGCGAGGGTAGCAGACTCCCGGCGAGTTCGATCCGATGCTTCAACGGTTCGTTTTGCATTTCTAGAAGAGATTGAGTGCGTGTATCGAAAACGCTTCGTCCAATTACCGCACCTTGCCACGGAACAGCTCGTCATGCGATCCCATGCGGACGAGACGGATTATCGGGTTCGTCTTGTGGGGGACGTAGAGGACGATCACATCTGTTTTGCCGTCGGAGAGATGGAAATCAATATGCCCGTTGTAGTTTCCTCCGGGGTTTTGCAGCACGTGGGGCCGGTACTGTTCCGAGACGCTGCCCGTCTGCATGAGTTCGCGGACGGCGGCCCGGAATTCAGGTTTCAGCTCGGGGTGCTCGCGCATCACGCGCCGGTAGTCAGTCTGGAACTGCGGTTCGAGTTTGACCTCATACACGGTTACTCCCCCTGGCCGTCGAGGAACGAGATGAGTTCGTCTGCATCGGTGAAGCCGGGGGCGTCATCGGGGATAAGGCCGAGGGCCTTGGCTTCTGCAGCGACGAGTGCGCGCCTCGTTTTCTCGGTGGGCTCGGGCTCGGGCGCGACGATGTCGAACGGCACACGCCGGGTGATGCAGAGCTGGCGCGCGGCGAGGTTAAAGTAGCCGCTCAGCGACATGCCGATGGAGTCGAGAATTTCGACGGTCTGGCGCTTAACGTCGTCATCAAGTGTGATGGTGGTTGTACTCATGGTCAGCTCCTTCTACTAGAATATTTTAACTATATAGCAATCTACCCTATAATCGATATGCATATGCATTAATAACAACCATTGAGCTGATTTACAGCCCACATCACCACTCAGGCGATGGACGACAGGCTCCGCGAAATGGTCGAGGACGACTTCTGCGATCGCCATGCCTTCGAGGAGCGGATGGAGATGCCGATCGAGGCGGAGGCCTCCGTCTGTCGCGACCGCAAGGTCGCCAAGATCGTGCGCGACGCCCGCTTCAGGCCCCCCACCTGCGTCGAGGGCGTCGCGTTCCCGAGGGAGCGAAAGCTCGGCCGCAGCCGCGTCGCCCGCCTCTCGGCGTGCGAGCGGGTCGAGGCCTGCGAGGTCGTCGCCATGATCTCGAAGATGGGGTGCGACAAGAACTTCCTCGGGCGGACGCTCGGTGACGCTGTGTGCCGCGGGCTGTTCACCGCGTGCTACGCCAGGTTGGCCGACATGATGGGTGACCTGAACCGGTGCCGATCCACCGGTGATGGTGGCCACTGCGAATGTATGGACCTGTACAAAACGGTGCAGTTGCTCATAGCGGATGACTTCCCGACCGCGCCGATCTCGATGCGGAGCGCCATGGACCTCTTCGAGATCATGGAGGCCAGGGAAGGGCACGCGGCCGCTCATCGCCTCCCAGCCCGAGCCCGACGAGTGATGCCTCAGGATCGAGGGCGAGCTGACGGCCGACACCATCCTCAACAAGATGGCGACCGGAACGCGCCGCATCGACCTCGACGGGCCGAACATGCGCGAGTACTTCGCGAAGCGGAGGAAGCCGCATCGGTACCAGGGGAGCCTACTCGCGGTACCGTTCGAGCTGATTGGCGTTACCAGATTGGGCTACTGCTCGATTTCGGTTGCTTCCAGCATGTAGGCGCCTCCTGTAGATAGCGCTTGGCCCCGGGGACTTGCAAGCAGCGGTCGCACCGGGGCACTCGTTAGCTTGATACCACTGATATGGGGTGTCAATCACTTAGCCGATTGTTCATTGAAGTCGGCGCGTGAGATCGCCCGTGATGCCATTACATTTCTGGGCAGGCGGTGCTCCATGTTCCAGAATCGGTGAACTTCGATTCGCATGCGCTTGGCGGACGTAGCTGCCGTCGCGCGCGGCAGTATATACAAAATGAATTGTTGGCATAAGACTATTTTGATAATCCAACAGTCAAGGACATGGGTGATTATATTTAGCGATATCAGCCGACAACCTGCTGATTCTTAGTTCTTGAAAACAAGTTTTGAAAGCCTCTGCTGCGCAATCGCCTTCTTCGGACGCGAAAGGGCCAGCTCACCGTCTTGTTTTCATCACCCGTTTTCTAGACTGTTAGATTTGATAAAACGAGGACCGCAACAGACTTCGCTGAGGATCCCGGAGCATCTCAACAGCCAATACGCATCAGTTTGCCTTATGCGTTCGCATAAGGCAAACTCGTTTCATTGCCAGTTTATGCGAACGCATAAGGAGTCCTCATGATCCCGCTTTCCGACACAGCCGACCTTGGCCGCCTTATCAGAGACGAGCGAAAACGGCAGCACATGACCCAAACGGAACTTGCGGATGTGTCGGGCGTGGGGATCACGTATCTCTCGCAGCTGGAAAACGGCAAGGAGACCGCCGAGATAGGCAAAGCCCTCAACGTGCTGACGATGCTGGGTATGGATCTGTATGCAGAGCGGAGGGCGTGATGGGGCAGCGGGGTCGCAACCGAGCATCGCTTCTGAGAGCGATGTTCAAAAGGGCTTGTAGGCCTATCCGAAGCTACCGTTAAGAGCGCGGTGGGGAAATCGCGCCGCAAAACCGCAGGACAGAGGGGGTTACTATATTCAGAAAATGAATTTGGTATCAAATCGGGAAGTATAGATGGGAAACGGCCATATCTGACAAGTCTGTGACCTGCGGGTTCTCTGCTTGGTTTATCTCAGGGGGCCCGGGAGGCGCCTCCGATTCGCCCAAAAGCGGCCCTTATTGCCCAAGAGTTGATACCAAATTCAAAACGAAGTGCTCTCGCACCTTGCTAAAACCTTTTACCAAGGTGCGGTTTCGTGCACGGGCGGGTACAGCGATTCCCTCACGCGTTTCGGAAGCCCCAAACCACGAAAAGCCCCGCCCCGGCGGCATCAGGCGCTCCGGAGGCGGGGACGGTCCTCAATCTCACCAAAGCAAAAACTAATAAGCCGCGACAACCCGCGCGGGCAGGCCGGTAGCACCCTCGATGCGCGGCCAGCTCACGAACACGATGGCACCGGTCGCCGGCACCTTGTCGAGGTTGTCCATCACCTCGACCTGCAGGTGGCCGTTGTCGAGCACCCAGCGCTCGCAGGCGAGGTCGCCTGCCTCGGCGGCAAGATAGCTCGCGTCGGTGTCGAACGTCTCATGGCCGTTCATGGCGATATCGCGCTCGTTGTAGAGGAACTGCAGCGCCTCCATGGACCATCCGGGGCAGTGCTCGCCGCCCTCGTCGTCAAAGTTGTTGAGCGCATCGTTGTCGGGCCAGCGCTTCGACCAGTCGGTGCATAGCGCCACGAACGCGCCGGCGGGGATGCGACCGTGCTCGGCCTCCCATGCCTCGATGTCAGCGACTGTAATGGCCACGTCAGGCCCCTCTGCCGCAATCTTGGGCGTAAGGTCGATCACGACGAGCGGCATGACCATATCGTTGGCACCGTATGCCTCCGCACCGGCGGCGCCGGGCGTGAAGTGGTTGGGGAAGTCGACATGCGTACCGAACTGACCGGGGAACTTATAGGTATGGATGCGGCAGGAGAGCATCTCCTCGTCGTAGTCGAATACGGTGCGGCAGAGCTCCACCGACCCCGCCGGGATACCCGCCCAGTACGGGCTGTCATCGGTAAGCGGATGGGAAAGCTCCACCCAGGTGGCGTTCTTCAGCTTGTCGAGTTCGGTCCACAGGCTCATGGGTCGTCCTTTCTCTTGCGAAACGGGCACAACATCGGCCCCTGATCACGATGGTAGCAGGCGTGTGTTTCCGAATCGATTCCCGCCCTGAGAAGGGGCGGCGTGTTTAACGATGTCCTTGGGAAACACTGACTTAAGGTTTTCACCACGGGGCCGATGTCACAGAGCGGACGCTTTGACACGCTATAGGGGGTCTGCAAATTGCTGTTAGCGTGTCAGACCGTCCGCTCTGTGTCATCGGCCCCAGTCTGGGAAACGCTGTTCGATCCGTCTCGCCCCAGCCGGTCCGGCGGGCGGCCGGCGCCAACGGGATGCCCAGGGCGGGGTGCATGCCGCCCGCGGCCCCCAGCGGCGGTTTCGGGCGGAAGTATCGCTGAAAAATCGACGTTATGAGCGGGTTGATTCCGGACCCGCCGGAAACGGCGCCATCCGCTCCGGCGTTTCCGCAGGTCGCGGCCGCGCGGCGGGTGCGGATTCATCGGCCCTCGGATCCCACCCGCTCATAACGTCGATTTTTCAGCAATTCTGGGCGGCGGAGCCACCTCTGGGCGCCTTCCGGGGCCGATATGGGTTGGAACGAACCCGTCCCCAACCAACCCATTGCGCAGGGTCGGTGCTGCGGGCCCGATGCGCCAAAAAGAGGGCGGCCCGGATTCACTTCCGGACCGCCCCAGCGCTCCAACAATACCCTTGCGGGCAGGGAACGCCTCGTTACGCGAAGTACGCTACGCCGCTCTCGAAGATTGGCATGAACTTGTTGCCCGGGACGTTGGCGTACAGGCCCTCGCCGCGGCGCTCGACATGGCCCATCTTGCCGAAGACGCGCCCGTCGGGCGAGGTGATGCCCTCGATGGCGGCAACCGATCCGTTCGGGTTCACGTCGAGGTTCATGGAGGGCACGCCGGCTTCGTCCACGTACTGCGTGGCGATCTGACCGCCCGCCACGAGCTTGGCGAGCACTTCGTCGTTGGCGACGAAGCGGCCCTCGCCGTGGGAGATGGCGACGGTGTAGACGTCGCCGGGCGTGCAGGCGGAAAGCCAGGGCGACAGGTTGCTCGCCACGCGCGTGCGCACCAGGCGGCTCTGGTGACGGCCGATGGTGTTGAACGTCAGCGTGGGCGCATCCGGCGTGGCGTCGACGATGTCGCCGTAGGGCACGAGCCCCAGCTTCACGAGCGCCTGGAAGCCGTTGCAGATGCCGAGCATCAGGCCGTCGCGGCTCTGCAGCAGCTCGCGTACCGCCTCGGTGACCTCGGGCGCGCGGAAGAACGCCGTGATGAACTTGGCGGAGCCGTCGGGCTCGTCGCCGCCGGAGAAGCCGCCCGGGATCATGACGATCTGGCTCTCGCGGATGCGGCGCGCCAGCTCGCGCGTGCTCTCGGCGACCGCCTCGGGCGTGAGGTTGTTGATGACGAACGTGTCGGCCACCGCGCCTGCGGCACGGAAGGCGCGTGCGGTGTCGTACTCGCAGTTGTTGCCCGGGAACACGGGGATGATCACACGCGGGCGTGCGAACTTCTCGCCTGTGTACACATGCGGCGCGGAAGCCCTGAAGGTGACAGGCTCCACTGTGGGAAGCTGCGAGGCCTCGTCGGCAGGCGTGCGGTAGGGGAACACGCCCTCGATGGCGCTCTCCCAGACCTCCTGCAGCTCAGCGAGGTCGATGGTTTCGTCGGCGGTGTCGAGCACGTACGCCTCGACCGTGGTGCCGATAGGCTCGATCACGAGGTCGTCGGGCGCGCCGGCGAGCACCTCGTCGGCGTCGTCGGAAAGCTCGACGATGAAGCTGCCGTACATCGGCTCGAACAGGCTGTCGATGTCGACGTCCTCGGCGAGCTCCAGGCCGATCTGGTTGCCGAGGCACATCTTGAACAGCGCCTCGGCGCTGCCGCCGTAGCCCGGCGTGGAGATGGCGAGCGCACAGCCCGCGTCGGCGAGCTTCTCGACGAGCTTGAACGTGTCGAGCAGCTGGGCGGCGTCGGGGCGCCAGTCCTCGCCGTAGACGGACGGGGCGATGCGCACCACGCGGTGCGTGATGCCCTTGAACTCGGGTGACACGGCGCCGGAGGCCTCACCCACGGCCACGGCGAACGAGACGAGCGTGGGCGGCACGTCGAGGTCCTCGAACGAGCCGGACATGGAGTCCTTGCCGCCGATGGCGCCGATGCCGAGGTCGACCTGCGCCATGAGGGCGCCGAGCACCGCCGCGACGGGCTTGCCCCAGCGCTCGGGCTCGGTGCGCAGGCGCTCGAAATACTCCTGGAACGTGAGGTAGGCGTCCTCGTGCGCAAAGCCCGCGGCCACGAGCTTGGAGACGGACTCGACGACCGACAGGTACGCGCCGGCGAACTGGTCGGCTTCCATCAGGAAGGGGTTGAAGCCCCATGCCATGGCGGACGCCGTGGTGGTCTCGCCGTCCACGGGGAACTTGGCGACCATGGCCTCGGCCGGCGTGAGCTGCGTGCGCCCGCCGAAGGGCATGAGCACGGTCGCCGCGCCGATGGTGGAGTCGAAGCGCTCGGAGAGGCCCTTGTTGGAGCACACGTTGAGGTCTCCGACCAGGTTCCTCATGCGTTCGGACAGCGTCTCGCCGCCCCAGGCCGGCTGCCACACGGAGCGGGCGCCGACATGTGCGGCCTGGTGCTTGGGGGCGCCGTTGGAGGCGAGGAACTCACGGGTGAGGTCGACGATGGCCACGCCCTGCCACGCCATGCGGACGCGCGGCTCATGGGTGACCTCGGCGATGACGTTGGCCTCGAGGTTCTCCTCGGCGGCATAGCCCATGAACTCGTCGACGTCGTCCTCGGCCACGGCCACGGCCATGCGCTCCTGGCTCTCGGAGATGGCAAGCTCGGTGCCGTCCAGGCCCTCGTACTTCTTGGTCACCTGGTCCAGGTCGATGTACAGGCCGTCGGCAAGCTCGCCCACGGCGACAGACACGCCGCCCGCGCCGAAGTCGTTGCAGCGCTTGATGAGGCGGCACGCGTCGCCGCGGCGGAACAGGCGCTGCAGCTTGCGCTCCATCGGGGCGTTGCCCTTCTGGACCTCGGCGCCGTCCTTCTCGATGGACTCGACGTTGTGCGCCTTGGACGAGCCGGTGGCGCCGCCGATGCCGTCACGGCCGGTGCGGCCGCCGAGCAGGATGATCTTGTCGCCGGGCGCGGGGCACTCGCGGCGCACGTGGTCGGCGGGCGTGGCGCCCACGACGGCGCCGATCTCCATGCGTTTGGCCACGTAGCCGGGGTGATAGAGCTCGGAGACCTGGCCGGTTGCCAGACCGATCTGGTTGCCGTAGGACGAATAGCCCGCGGCGGCGGTGGTCACGAGCTTGCGCTGCGGCAGCTTGCCGGCGAGCGTGTCCGCCACCGGGACGGTGGGGTCTGCGGCGCCGGTGACGCGCATGGCCTGGTAGACGTAGCTGCGGCCTGACAGCGGGTCGCGGATGGCGCCGCCGATGCAGGTCGCCGCGCCGCCGAACGGCTCGATCTCGGTCGGGTGGTTGTGGGTCTCGTTCTTGAACAGGAACAGCCAGTCCTGGTCCTCGCCGTCCACGTCGACGGTCACCTTGACTGTGCAGGCGTTGATCTCCTCGGACTCGTCGAGGTTCTTGAGCTGGCCGGTCTTCTTCAGGTACTTGGCGCCGATGGTGCCCATGTCCATGAGGCACACCGGCTTCTCGTCACGGCTGAGCTCATGGCGGATCTCCATGTAGCGGTCGAAGGCGGCCTGAACCACGGCGTCATCGATCGCGACCTCGTCGAGCACGGTGCCGAAGGTGGTGTGGCGGCAGTGGTCGGACCAGTAGGTGTCGATCACGCGGATCTCGGTGATGGTGGGATCGCGATGCTCGCCGCGGAAGTACTGCTGGCAAAACGCGATGTCGGCCTCGTCCATGGCCAGGCCCAGATCGGAGATCATCGCGGACAGGCCCGCCTCATCGAGTTCGCAGAAGCCGTGGAGCACCTCGACCGGTTCGGGATCGGGGATCTCGGTGGTGAGCGTCTCGGGCTTGTCGAGCGAGGCGATGCGCGCCTCGACCGGGTTCACCACGTAGTGCTTGATGGCCTCGATGTCGGCATCGGAAAGCTCGCCGGTGAGGATGTAGACCTTGGCGGAGCGCACGGTCGGGCGCTCGCCTTGGGAGATCAGCTGGATGCATTCGCTTGCGGAGTCGGCGCGCTGGTCGAACTGGCCGGGCAGAAACTCCACGGCGAACACGGTGGCACCGGGCACCTCGGGCAGCTCATCATAGGTGACGTCGACCTGGGGCTCGGAGAACACCACAGGCGTGCAGCGCGCGAATAGCTCCTCGTCGGCGCCCTCGACGTCGTAGCGGTTGAGGAGGCGAAGCCCCTCGAGGCGCGTGACGCCGAGGATGCTCACGAGCTCGGACTTGAGCTGCGAAGCTTCGACGTCAAAGCCCGGCTTCTTCTCCACATAGATGCGTTGGACCATTGATTCCTGCCTTCCTGTGCAGATGCGGTCATGTTCCGCGGGCAGCGGATGCCGGATGGCGCGCAGGCGCCCGGTACCTTCAGCCATGCGGTTTGATAACCCTTTCATGATACGACAGATGCTACGGGCACGGTGCGCCCGCACGGACATTCGCGCGGAGAGCCCATGCGGTGCCCGGTGTTTCACGGGGATGAGCCGGAGCAGATGTATCTGCAAGGCGGGATTTCGGATAGTCAAGGACGGTGGCCACTCGCAGATCTCGCAAAGGTCTGGGAAAACCGCATTTCACCCTTGCCGTACGGCATACGCGTGCTGGAACATCAATACACTTATGAAGAAGATGAAGAGCCCCTGTTTGCCATATTGATAGAGCGTTTGATCGGCGGCATGTTGTCACCATCATGGCGCGCTTTGGAAAGGGCGGAGAAAGCATGAGAACGATTCGGGCAGTGTCGCCTAAGTTGTCGAACGTTCCCGATGCGGTATACCTCGCCCTCGCCGTCGGATATCTTGCGCAGGTTTGCGTGGGGCTTGTCAATCTCTCCGGTCAGGATCTTTTCCTGTCGGGTTTTGTGGCGTGGAGCATCGACCTTGATTTTCCCGCCTACCATGTTGTCGTTCGACTGACGGCTCTTCTCGTCTGCACGCTTTGGTGGCGCTCGTACCGCGTGAGGACGTGGGGCTCGGCTTCTGCCACGCGATTGTTTGTGTATGCGCTGCTATCTGCAGCGCATATCGGTTCGGCGCCGACAGCTGCCTGCGGCATGGTTGCGGTCACTGGAATCTTGCGCGTGCTGACGTTGGGCGTGCTGGTTTGCGACGTGGTGACAATTGCGAAGGGGCGTGGACCGCGCTTCTTGATGACTGCGGCGACCACCCTTTTCATAGGGCTGTTCGTTCTCCTCCTCCTTGGCGGAATGTCGGCGTATTACGTGGTCGGATTCGGTTTTGCGTGCCGAGCGATTTCTATTGGTGCGGGACGGAGGCGCGCTCAGCCGCTTGACGGTCAAATTCGCTATGTGCTGCACGTGCCCGATATCATGCTGCGGAGCCTCCCGCTGCTCATGCTTTGCGCTGCATATGGTGAGGTCGCACATGCGGTGAACGCCACGGCACAAATGCCGTGGGGAGCGGAATCGCATCCGTATCTTTTCATCGTTCTCAGAGCGCTGCTGGTGGTCATGCCGATGACCCTGTCTTCTCGCTATTGGCACGTTGAGGTGGACGGCGCATCGGTTCTGCGCACGTTTTGCTGTGTGGCGGTGTGGACGTTTGGAATCGAAGTGGCGCGATTCTGCGGCGGGCACGACGCCGCGCTTGTTCATGCGGCTCTTTCGTTAGTGACGGTAGCGATGATGCGGCTTGCCGTACATGGCGAGTCTGACGGGATTGACGCTCCGGCGGTTGCGCGCGCCCTCATACTGCTTCCCGTATATTCAGTTGCGGCGATGCTTCTTACGTCCGCGCTCTATGCGGCGACGACGCGCGATATCCTGAGCTGCGGAATTGTGTTTTTGGCCTTGTATGCAATAGGAATGCTTGCGTTACGTCGTCGTTCCGATGGCTGCGTTGATGATCCTGATCACGTTGAGGGAACGGCCGGGCCGGATGGAGAGGGCGCTGATGGGTCGCGTGTGCAATGGATGAGGGAAAACTGGGCGCTGTCTTCCGGAGAAGCTCGAGTTTTGTCCTGCATCGGTGACGGACAATCGCTCGCGGCTACCGCGCGGAGCCTTGGCCTGGCAAAGTCGACCGTGGCGAGCTATGCGTCGCGCGCCTATGTAAAGCTCGGTGTGAAGAACCGGGCCGAGGCGATCGATAAGATGACGAGAGACATCCCACAAGATGCCGTTTCGCTTTACATCGAAGATCGTACGCCCGAATGGCACAAGGGGGCATCGAAGAACCTCGTTTCACCAAGGGAAACGCTGGTTCCAGAGAATACGACGCGCGTTGGGCAAGCCCTTTCCGCTGCGGCGGTGATAGCGCTGGCGGTTTCATGGCTTGCTGCGGCGATGCGCGTAGTTTCGCTGCAGGGGGCCTCCTACTTCCGCGCTATTGCAGAGCAGGTGCCGGTCGGTCTTATGCTTCTCGTGATTGCGTGCTCGATATTTGGTAGGGACTTTGTTTTCGCGAAGCGCGCGGGAGGCAAGATTATCACGGGTGACAGTGCTGGTCGATTCCGCCTCATGGGATGCTTTGGGTGCTGTCTGCTGCTCTGCCTGGTGGTATGGGTATTGCTGCTTCCAGAGGATCGACCCTTGGATACGCAAGATGCCGTGCGCAACCTCTTTGACATATCGCATGTGCGCTCGGGGATAAGCCTGCTGGCTGCACTGGTGTCGATTGCTCTCATAGGATTCCACGCCACCTTTGTGATCCGCACGAATGCGCTTGTGTTACGCCATGCTTGTTGGGCTTGGATCGCCTCCATCCCTTCTGCCTTTATCGCCCTGCTGATCGCGGGAGCGCTTGGCGCTTCAGACATGTTCGTTTCGGTCGCGTGTATCGCCCTGTCTGGAATGTGCTCGATTGCGGCTCGCCTCATCGCTTGCGGCGGGATTGACAGCGTCCAAGGCGGGATTGACTGTGCGGACAAGACCGCATCGCCCACAGGTTCGATGCCGTGCCGTCTCACGGAATGGAAGCGCATCGATGCGCTTCGGCAGTTCGCCTTGCTTGCATGTGGAATGTGGGAGGGGTGCGTCGGATTGGCGATTGCCCGGGGTGGGGTGCCGTTTCGCTCGGATATCGGCTCGTTGCTCGTTGCATGCGTCATTGGATTGATGACCCGCATCGTCATGCTTCTCCTTCAGGGTCGGCTGGCTCAGACGAGCCTGCTCCGCACGCGCCCAGCGCTCGTTTCCCTGTTGGCGGTCCCATGCGCGCTCATCTTTTTAGGCGCATCAGGCGGCTTCATCGATGCTTTTGGATGGGGAATCATATCCATTGCGATGATGGGGGCCGTGCTTCAGGGTGCCCTTGCATTCGAGAGTATGCCTCAGGGCGCAGGGCGGGCGGTCATGCTTCCGATGCTGATTCCCCTTCTTGTAGGTGTCGCAGCCTCTCCATTCGCAACGCTTGTTCTCGGATGGTTTGCCGGAAGCGCCGGCAATGCGGTGTATGTGCTGTTCTCGCTTGCGGTGCCCATGGGATGCTGGGCGCTGGTTTCCTTGTTGAGAGAAGAGGGCGTGCGCAGCGATTTAGTGAGGCGTGGTCGGGCGGCGCTCGTCGAGATCGCCCAGCAGGCAGGCCTTTCTCGGGCGGAGGCTGAAGTCGCGGTATCGTACGCCAGTGGAACTCGGACAAACGGCATCGCATCAGACAGGTTTGTCAGCAAGAACACCGTGAAGTCCCAGCTTCGATCGGCATATCGCACGCTGGGTGTTCATTCTAGAAATCAGCTTGCCGAGGCATTGCTGTACATGGTCGAACAGGGTCGTCGATGAGCCCTTGCATCATAGAGATGTGTTTGCGCGGCAGAATGAGTGGAGATCTCGCTTAAGGGGGCAGATGATGAAACGTGCGAAATCGATCATAGGGATTCTTATCGCCGTCGCCATTGTTATCGGTTTCGGCGCCATGGCCCGCGACGTGCTTGCGCCCGCGCGGCAGACGTGGGAGCCGCCTACCGTTTCCGAAGAGCAGCTGGTACGTGAGATTGCTCAGAGCGAGAAGTTTCGCGAGACGATGCAGATCGTGTTCGAGCAGGCTTCCGAACGGGACGTTCAGGTCCTGGATGACGAAGGTGACGACATCACGGCTCAGTTTGTCGAGCGCCACGTCCAGGCGTATCGTCAGCGTGATTGGGAGGCGCTGGCAACCGGGTTGATCGATGAGGCGGGACAGGTGATGTGGACGGGTGAATAGCCTCGGAATGAGCGGGGCGCGAGCGGGTATTCTTAGACTGTCGACAACACGAGAGGAAACCCCATGCGCTTCATGACCATCGATCTGCCGCGTCAGGACTACGGCGACAAGGTGGCGACGCTCACCTGCTATCTCCAGGACAACATCCCCGCTCAGGCGGGTCGGCTGCGCCCCGCGGTGATCATCTGCCCGGGCGGCGGGTACCACATGTGCTCCGAGCGCGAGGGCGAACCGGTGGCGCTCGCGTTCGCGGCGCGCGGGTTCCAGGCGTTCGTGCTCGACTACACCGTGCTCGATCCGGCGGAGGCCGCCCAAGACAAGACGCTTCTGCCCTATGCGCTGCGCGACCTGGCGCACGCGGTGCTCGAGGTGCGCGAGAACGCCGAGCAGTGGGACATCGACGAGGACCGTATCGTGCTCGCGGGCTTCTCCGCCGGCGGGCACCTGGCCGCCGTGTACGCCTCGGTCGCCCATGACTGGCCGTTCGCGCTGGAGATGGGCCGGCTCGGGCGCGACCTGTCCGTATCGGCGCAGATCCTGGGGTATCCGGTGATCGACTTCTCCTGCGGCTGGCCGAATGACGACGTGTACGCGCAGGCGCTGACCGACGACGCCGGATACGCTGCGGCGCAGATGCTGGTGGGGAAGGACACGCCGCGCACGTTCATCTGGCACACGGCCGACGACGGCTTCGTCTCGGTGTCCAACACGCTGGTGTACGTCGAGGCGCTCACTAGCGTGGGCGTGGACGTCGACTGCCACATCTTCCACCATGGCCGCCACGGCCTGTCGCTCGCGACCGACCAGACCGGCGCCGACGAGGAGCACGTGGATGCGCACGTGGCGCGCTGGCTCGACCTGGCGCTCGAGTGGCTGGACGAGGGCTGATGCCGATGTATCGCATGACCGACGAAGAGTTCGAGGGCGTCGTGGCCGATGCTCTCGACGAGATTCCCGACCATCTGTTCGAGGCGCTCGACAACGTGATCGTGACGGTTGCCGACGAGCCGAACGACGACCAGCTCACCGCGATCGACAGCGATCTGGCCGAGGTGTGCGACGACGAGCTGCTCGGCCTGTACGACGGCATTCCCTTGACCGAGCGCGGCGTGTATTACGGCGAAGGCGACGTGCCCGACGTGATCACTATCTTCAAAGGGCCCCATGAGCGGTGCTTCGAGGAGCGCGAGGCCATCCACGCCGAGGTTCGCAAGACCGTGATCCACGAGATCGGCCATTTCTTCGGCAAAGACGAGGCGGTTCTCGAGGCGATGGGCTATTAGGCGCCCATTTCTGACGGTTACGCCCCTTATCCCTCGGTCGCGCTCGGCGCCTTCCAGGGCTGGATGAGGCCCACCGGGAACGCGGCGAAGGCGACGCCGATGGCCGCCGAGCTCGTGGTCTCGTGCGCGCAGACCAGGCCGATGCCGTAGACGGCGAGCACGCAGGCGAGGGCCGTCTCGATGTAGATCCACACGCCGGCCACCAGAACGTTGAGCGACAGCCCGTGATGGCGTGCGGGAAGCGCGCCCTGCATCTTGTAGATGTGCATCATGAATGCCGTGCGCAAGCCGGCGGCAAGGCAGGCCGCCGCGAGGGTGACCAGGTTGAACGGCGATCCGGAGAAGACGGCGAACGCCGAGGCGCCGGCGACCAGCACGTAGACGACGGCGGTGAGAATCCAGGCCATAGTGCTCCTTGAGATGTGCGGACCCATAAAGTAGTAGACCATTCTAGGTTCCCTTTGATGCGCGGGAATTGTTATGCGTACCATAATGGTGACGTGATTACGGGGCGCAGGGCTCCGAATCGCATGGATCTCCGACGCCTGCTCGCGCCTTTGGAGCAAACAGCCCCCGCTTATTCATGAATAAGCGGGGGCTGTTTCGGTAAAGCCGCAGGTCGCTCAAGATCGACTACGTACTTTTTCATGAATTCCGGCGGATGGGCCATTTGACCCATCCGAGCAGCGTCTGCCTAGTCGTTCTTCTCGGCTCCGTCGGCCCAGGAGGCGACGTCCTCGATGCGGATGACGCTCGCGACGGACTCCACCGCGTCGAGCGCCTCGAGCGCGGCGCGCGCGGCCGCCATGTCGCGCTCGCGCGCCGTGTGCGTCAGGAACACGACCGAGCAGCGGCTGCCGTCGCCGTCCTGCAGCTGGTTGATCTGCGAGATCGAGATGCCGTGCGCGGCGAAGGCGTCGACCACCGGCGCCAGCGTGCCCACCTCGTCTTTCACGAGCAGGCGCACGTAGTAGCGGGTCTCGAGCTCATCGATGGGGCGCAGCGGCAGCACGCGCTGGTAGGGCTCGATCTCCGCCTGGACCTTGTCGTTGTGGGAGATGGCGTCGGCGAGCGCCAGCACGTCGCCCACCACGGCCGACGCGGTGGGGAACGAGCCCGCGCCGGCGCCGTAGAACATGGTCTCGCCCACGGCGTCGCCCACCACGTACACGGCGTTCATCGCGCCGCTCACGCTGGCGAGCATGTGGTCGGCGGGGATCATCGTGGGGTGCACGCGCACGTCGACCCCGTCGGCGGTGTTGCGGGCGATGCCCAGGAGCTTCACCACGTAGCCCAGGCTCTTCGCCTGCGCGATGTCGGCGGCCGACACGTTGCGGATGCCCTCCTGGAACACGTCGTCGGTCGTGACGCGCGTGTGGAAGGCGATGGAGGACAGGATCGCCACCTTGCTCGCGGCGTCGAAGCCGTCGACATCGGCCGTGGGGTCCGCCTCGGCGTAGCCCAGGCGCTGCGCGTCGGCGAGTACCTCGGCGAAGTCGAGGCCCTCGGATGCCATGCGCGTGAGGATGTAGTTCGTCGTGCCGTTTAGGATGCCGGCCACGGTCAGGATCTCGTTGCCCACGAGCGCGTGCTCGAGCGCGTTCACGATGGGGATGCCGCCGCCCGCCGAGGCCTCGCAGCGGATCTGGACGCCGTGCTCGGCGGCGAGCTTGGCCAGGCGCTCCACATGGCGGCCGAGCAGCGCCTTGTTGGCGGAGACCATGTGCTTGCCGGAGGTCAGCGCCGCCTCGAAGATCTCGGTGGCGGGGTGGTCTCCGCCGATGAGCTCGATCACGATGTCGATATCGGGGTCGGCGACGACGTCGTGCCAGTCGGTCGTGAAGTTCTCCGGCGCGATGCCGAGCTCGGCGGCGCGGCCGGGCTCGAGCGCGCTGGCCTTCTTGAGGCGCAGGTCGATGCCGTAGGCCTTGAGGTACTCGTCGCGATGGCGCTCGATGAGGCGGGCAACGCCGCCGCCCACGGTGCCCAGGCCGATGAGGCCGACGTTTACGGTGCGTGCGGTGCTGTCCATAGGTGCTCCTTCGCTTGGATTGATGTTCTTGGGAAATACCGATCAATTCATTCCGCGCCGGTCGGCCCCGTGGCGGGCGCCTGCGGGCTCAGGCTGCGTCGGCGCAGCGCAACTGCGCCTTCCTCGCCTTCGCCCGCATCCGCCTCGCCACGGAACCGACCGCCGCGAAAGCAATCGATCGGTGTTTCCTTGTCATTCTAACGACGGCGTTGTGTGCCGCATACCCATTTGAGCGGCCCGGCGCCCAAATGTCTTTTAGGCACGCGCGCGCGTAACCAAGATGTAACACAGGGGGTCTGCATGATAAGGGCGCCAAAACCGCAGGTCGACTTTAGTGCGAGCAAGCACTCACCTGCGCGGACACGCCCTTTTGTCAAAAGCCACCTTACGTTTTTTACACAAAACGAGTAAGGTAAACCGAACCACGAGACGCGAGATTTCGGGAAGATGGCCTCTCGGCTCGCCGTGGCATCTGTAGGGGATAACGCAGGGCCGATGAGGCCCGGCTTCATGTGAGAGGAGAAGCACATGTCGAGCCGTATTTTCAATCCGTCGATGAGCCGTAGGACCCTGGTCGCGGGCCTCGTCGGCCTGAGCGCCGCGGGCGTGCTCGCCGGTTGTTCCAACGACGACAGCTCGTCGTCCGCCGGCAGCTCGTCGGGCTCCGCGTCCGGCGCCACCTTCAAGATCGGCGGCATCGGACCCACCACCGGCGCTGCGGCCATCTACGGCAACGCGGTGAAGAACGGCGCCCAGATCGCTGTCGACGAGATCAACGCCGAGGGCGGCGACATCCAGTTCGAGCTCAACTTCCAGGACGACGAGAACGACGCCGAGCGCTCCGTCAACGCCTACAACAACCTCAAGGACTGGGGCATGCAGATCCTCATGGGCACCGTCACCACCACCCCGTGCGTGGCCGTGTCCTCCGAGACCAACGCCGACAACATGTTCCAGATCACCCCGTCCGGCTCCTCGACCGACGTCATCGGCGGCCAGCCCGACGCGGACGGCAACATCTCCACGCCGCGCAAGGAGAACGTCTTCCAGATGTGCTTCACCGACCCCAACCAGGGTGCGGCCTCTGCGCAGTACATCTCCGAGCAGGCGCTTGGCACCAAGATCGCCATCATCTACAACAACTCCGACACCTACTCCACCGGCATCTACAACAGCTTCAAGGCCGAGGCCGAGGCCGACGGTCTGGAGATCGTGTCCGAGACCACCTTCACCGATGACTCCGCGACCGACTTCTCCGTGCAGCTGAACGACGCGAAGAACGCCGGTGCCGACCTGGTGTTCCTGCCGATTTACTACACCCCGATCTCGCTGATCCTCACCCAGGCCAACCAGATGGGCTATGCGCCCAAGTGGTTCGGCGTCGACGGCATGGACGGCCTGCTGACCGTCGAGGGCTTCGACACCTCGCTCGCCGAGGGCTGCATGCTGCTGACCCCGTTCGTCGCCACCGCCGAGGACGAGGCCACCCAGGACTTCGTCGCCAAGTTCGAGGAGGTCGCCAGCGAGACCCCCAACCAGTTCGCCGCCGACGCCTACGACTGCATCTACGCGCTGAAGAGCGCGCTCGAGCAGGCTGGTGTCACCCCCGATACGGACTACTCCGACATCTGCGACGCGCTCGTCGAGGTCTTCACTTCCGGTGACTTCTCGTTCACGGGCCTCACCACCGCCGGCGAGGCTGCCACCTGGTCCGATACCGGCGAGATCTCCAAGCAGCCCATGGGCATGGTCATTCAGGACGGCGTCTACATGCCGCTCGATGCCTAAGGCTTAACGCATACGTACGGATTGAGCGGAGGCTGCCTGCCGCAGGGCGGCCTCCGCTTTCGGTTTATGAATTGGAAGAAAGGAGGGGCCATGGAAGTTCTCGCCAACATCATCAACGGCGCGAGCCTGGGCAGTGTGTACGCCATCATCGCCTTGGGCTACACCATGGTGTACGGCATCGCCAAGATGCTCAACTTCGCGCACGGCGACGTCATCATGGTCGGTGCCTACATCTGCTTTTGCGCCGTGAGCTACCTGGGGCTCCCAGCTCTCGCGGGTGTTCTGCTCTCGGTCGTCGGCTGCACGGTGCTCGGTATCTTGGTCGAGCGTCTCGCCTACAAGCCCCTGCGCAACGCCCCGTCGCTGAACGTGCTCATCACCGCCATCGGCGTGAGCTACTTTCTGCAGAACGCGGCGCTCATCATCATGGGCTCCGACCCCAAGTCGTTCTCGTCCATCATCGCCCTGCCTGCGCTGCAGCTCTTTGACGGTCGTCTCACCATCAGCGCCACCGCCGTGATCACCATCCTGGCCTGCGTGGTCATCATGGTCGCGCTCACGCTGTTCACCGGTAAGACCAAGATGGGCAAGGCCATGCGCGCCTGCTCCGAGGATCGCGACGCCGCACAGCTCATGGGCATCAACGTCAACTCGACGATCTCCATGGTGTTCGCCATCGGCTCCGGTCTGGCGGCCATCGCGGGCGTGCTGATGTGCTCCGCCTACCCGACGCTGATGCCCACCACGGGCTCCATGCCGGGCATCAAGGCGTTCACCGCGGCCGTCCTGGGCGGCATCGGCTCCATCCCCGGAGCGGCGCTCGGCGGCATCCTGCTCGGCATCATCGAGATCCTGGCGCGCGCCTACATCTCCACGCAGCTCGCCGACGCCGTGGTGTTCGCGGTGCTCATCGTCATGCTGCTCATCCGTCCCGCCGGCCTGCTCGGCAAGCAAGTGAACGAGAAGGTGTAGGTGGGAACATGGGTATCAAGGCATTAAAGCCCCAGACGCGCTCCACGATCATCACCTACGCGATCGTGATCGTGGCGTTCGTGGCCGTCACCCTGCTCGACGGCATGGGCCTCATCTCCAACTCGCTGTCCGGACAGCTCGTCCCCATCTGCGCCTACGTGTCGCTGGCCGTGTCGCTGAACCTCGTCGTCGGCGTGTCGGGCGAGCTCTCGCTGGGCCATGCGGGCTTCATGAGCGTGGGCGCCTTCACCGGCGTCGTCGTCGCCGGCTGCCTGGCGCGCATGGGCGTCGAGTCCGAGATCCTGCTGTTCGTGGGCTCCGCGGTGGTCGGTGCGATCGCTGCGGGCATCATCGGCTTTCTGGTCGGCATCCCGGTCATGCGCCTGCGCGGCGACTATCTCGCTATCGTGACCCTGGCGTTCGGCGAGATCATCAAGAACCTGCTGAACAACTTCTATATCGGCGTTGACGACGCGGGCCTGCACTTCTCCATGACCGACACGGCGTCGCTCGGCATGAACCAGGGCGTCATCCTCGTCAACGGCCCCAAGGGCGCGGTCGGCATCGACAAGATCTCGACGTTCGTGCTCGGCATCCTGCTCGTGCTCGTCACCGTCGCCGTCGTGCTGAACCTCATGCACAGCCGCGACGGCCGCGCGATCATGGCCGTGCGCGACAACCGCATCGCCGCCGAGAGCGTGGGCATCAACGTCACCAAGTACCGCCTCATGGCCTTCACGGTCGCCTCCGCGCTGGCGGGTGCTGCGGGCGTGCTGTACGCCATGAACTACTCCACGATCACGCCGTCGCAGTTCGACTTCAACCAGTCGATCCTCATCCTCGTGTACGTGGTGCTCGGCGGCATGGGCAACATCTCCGGCTCCATCGTCTCGGCCGCGTTCCTCACGGTCCTGCCCGAGGTTCTGCGCCCGATCAACAACTACCGCATGCTCATCTACGCCGTCGTGCTCATCCTCGTAATGGTCGTGCCGCACACCAAGATCTACCAGCGCCTGGCCGATGCGGTCCGCAGCCGCCTGCGCAAGGGGCCCAAGGCGCCCGCCGTTGCCGTGGAGGGCGGTGAGGCCGATGAGTAAGTTCAGCGATTTCGCCCGCGCCCGCCGTGAGAACACCAAGATGGTCCCGGTGCCGAGCGTGTCGATCATGCCCGAGCGCGATCTCGGCCGCGCGCCTGCGCTCGAGTGCCTGCACCTGGGCATCGACTTCGGCGGCCTGAAGGCGGTCGACGACTTCAACATCACCGTCGGCCGTACCGAGATCTGCGGCCTCATCGGCCCCAACGGCGCCGGCAAGACCACGGTGTTCAACCTGCTCACCAAGGTCTACCAGCCCACGCGCGGCACCATCATGGTCGACGGCCACGACACCGCCGGCATGAACCCGGCGCGCGTGAACCAGCTCGGCGTGGCGCGCACGTTCCAGAACATCCGCCTGTTCAACACGTTGACGGTGGAGGAGAACGTCGCCGTGGGCCTGCACAACCAGCACCACTGCGGCATGGCGACGAGCATCCTGCGCCTGCCCCACCACTGGAAGAGCGAGAAGTTCTACCACGAGCGCGCGCTCGAGCTGCTCGACATCTTCGACATGGCGGGCCTGGCCGACCATGAGGCGGGCAGCCTGCCCTACGGCGCCCAGCGCCGCTTGGAGATCGTGCGCGCGCTCGCCACGAACCCCAAGCTGCTGCTGCTCGACGAGCCCGCGGCGGGCATGAACCCGTCCGAGACGGCTGAGCTCATGGAGAACATCGTCAAGATCCGCGACCAGTTCCAGATCGCGATCATGCTCATCGAGCACGACATGAACCTCGTCATGAACATCTGCGAGGGCATCTGCGTGCTGAACTTCGGCAAGATCATCGCCAAGGGCACGCCCGAGGAGATCCAGCAAAACGACGCGGTCATTGAGGCCTATCTGGGCAAGCAGAAGGAGGCTGAGGCATAGTGCTGTCCGTCTACAACATCAACGTGTGGTACGGGGCGATCCACGCCATCAAGAACGTCTCCTTCGAGGTGAACGACGGCGAGATCGTGGCGCTCATCGGCGCGAACGGCGCCGGCAAGTCCACGACCCTGAAGACCCTCTCCGGCCTGCTGCGTTCGCGCTCGGGCTCCATCAAGTTCATGGACGAGGACATCATGCACATGTCCGCCGAGAAGATCGTGGAGCACGGGCTCGTGCACGTACCCGAGGGTCGTCGCATCTTCCAGCAGATGACGGTGGAGGAGAATCTCGACATGGGCGCCTACACGCAGCCCAAGGAGACCATCGCCGACAACCTCGAGCGCGTCTACGCGCACTTCCCGCGCCTTGAGGAGCGCCGTCGCCAGATCGCCGGCACGCTGTCGGGCGGCGAGCAGCAGATGCTCGCCATGGGGCGCGCGCTCATGGCCAACCCCAAGCTGCTCATGCTCGACGAGCCGTCGATGGGCCTCGCGCCCATTCTCGTCGAACAGATCTTCGAGATCATCCAGGCGCTGCACAAGGCGGGCACTACGATCCTGCTCGTCGAGCAGAACGCCCAGGCGGCGCTGTCCATCGCCACGCGCGGCTACGTGATGGAGACCGGCAAGGTGACGCTGACCGGCACCGGTCAGGAGCTTTTGCACAACGACGACGTGCGCAAGGCGTACCTCGGAGGCTGATACGCCTGCCACCCGCCGCGACACGCGCCCCCAGCAGCCCGATTCCGGGCGGCTGGGGGCGCGTTTTTGGTGTGCGTGTGCCCGCGGCTGTCCTCATGGGGCGGCGGCGGGCGTTTTTCGTGAGGGTAGGGGCGTGCGCTTGGAGGGCGCTGGCGCGGGCGAGGGCCTGCTCGGCATCGGTGCCGGTGTCGTGTTGCGCCAGCGCCGGTGCCGATGCCGTGCCGCCGTTCGCCCTTGACCGCGGCGAGCGCGCCGACTCGCGCTACACTGTCGGAAAGAGGCGGGAGGTCGCGATGGTTCCGTACTGGTTGGTGTTGACGATCGCGCTGGCTATCTGCTGGGTCGCCGACCAGAAGGACGACCCGCACTGAGGCCGGCCCTGCCGCTTTGCCGATCGACATGAGGAAAGGATCCAGATGAGCGACATCCTGCGCGAGTTTTGCGCCGAGAACTTCACGGACGTGCCGGCTGCCATCGAGGCGGGCGCGCGCCGTATCGAGCTGTGCGATAACCTGGCCGTGGGCGGAACCACGCCCTCGCTCGGCGTGGTGGAGCAGACGGTGGCCTATGCTCACGAGAACGGTGCCCGCGTCATGTGCATGATCCGTCCGCGCGGCGGCGATTTCGTCTACAGCGATGTCGAGCTCGCCATGATGGAGACCGATATCTTCTCGGCATGCGAGGCGGAGGCCGACGGCATCGTGTTCGGCTGCCTGCTCGGCGACGAGCAGCAGGGCTATAGGCTGGACGAGGAGGCCTGCGCGCGTCTGATGACCGTGGCCGAGAGCGCGGCGGACGCCTTCGAGCTCGAGCATCTGGACGTGACGTTCCACATGGCCTTCGACGCGCTGCCGCCCGAGGCCCAGAAGCCCGCGATCGATGCCCTCGCCGAGCTCGGCGTCACGCGCATCCTCACCCACGGCGGCGTGGCCGGAACCCCCATCATGGGCAACATCGACCGCCTGCGCGAGCTCACCGAGTATGCAGCCGGCCGCCTCATCATCCTGCCGGGTGCCGGTATCACCTACGAGAACGTGGGCGAGGTTGTCTCCGGTATCGGCGCGCCCGAGGCCCATGGAACCAAGATCGTCAACATCCGCTAGCTGAGGCGTGACGGCAAGACAGAGGAAGGGTCACCCCGGGGCGGCTAACCGACTGCCCCGGGGTGACTATTTCTCTGCCTTACGGTCACGCCGGCTTACATTGCCCTGATGTGCGTTTGATACGATGGCCTGACCACAACGTTCGGAGGTCTCGTATGAAGCGGCCCATATCGCGCATTGTCGCCATTGCCTGCATGTTCGTCTTCTGTCTGGCGCTGGGGCTTTTGACCGGGTGCTCGGGTGCGCCGGATACGAGCGGTTCCGAGGCTGCGGAGCAGGAGGCCACGCACGAGGCGGAAGCCGACGTGGCCGACGTGGACGTGCAGACCTCGGGCACCGTGCAGCTGTTCGAACCGGCCGATGGGTCGGCGAAGACGCGCATCCGGGTCGCGTCCGGATCGGAGAACAAAGAGGCCGCGCGGGCCATCGAGTACGCAGTCGGCAAGACCGGCGTGGCGCTCGAGATGCACTACATGGGCTCGCTCGACATCATGGATGTGCTCGAGGCGGGCGGCGAGGATTACGACGCGGTGTGGCCGGCGTCCTCCATGTGGATCACCATGGGCGACACGCACCATATCGTGCGCGACGCGCAGTCGACCTCGACCACGCCGGTGGTGTTCGGCATCGCGAAATCGAAGGCGATCGAGCTCGGCTGGGCGGACGAGGACGGAGAGACGACCTCGCCCACGACCGCCGAGATTCTGGCCGCCGTGCAGGAGGGCAAGCTCACCTTTGCCATGACATCGGCCACGCAGTCCAACAGCGGCGCGTCGGCCTACCTAGCGTTTTTGACGGCGCTGTCGGGAACCGACGGCCCGCTGACCGCTGAGGACCTCGCCAACGGGCAGCTCACCGGGCAGGTTGCGAGCCTGCTTTCGGGCGTGGACCGCTCGTCGGGCTCCTCCGACTGGCTGAAGGAGATGGTCGTGGCCGATCCGGACACGCATCAGGCCATGGTCAATTACGAATCGCTCGTGTCACAGGCGAATCGCGAGCTTGAGGAGGCCGGGCACGAGCCGATGGTCGTGGTGTACCCGGCCGACGGCATCGCGGTGTCCGACAGTCCGCTCGCCTATGTCGACCACGGGCAGGGCGAGCAGGCCGAAGCGGCGTTTTCCGCAATCCAGCAGGCGCTGGCCGACGACACGGCGACCCTCGAGCTCGAGCGCGTGGGCAGGCGCTGCGGCTTGGGCGGCAAGGTGGTCCACGCGGACGACGCCGAGGTCGCGGCGGCCTTCAACCCCGCATGGGGCATCGTGCCGGACGCGAGTGTGCTGAAGTCCATCCCGCTGCCTGCGGGCGAGGTGATCTCGCAGGCGCTCACGCTCTACCAGACCGGCCTGAAGAAGCCCTCCTACACGCTGTGGGTGGTCGACTATTCCGGCTCGATGCTCGGCGCGGGTAAGGAGGGGGTCGTCGCCGGTCTTGAGCAGGCACTCGACCCGACGCTTGCCGCCGAGGCGCTCATCCAGCCCAACGAGGGCGACGTCAACGTGCTCATCCCGTTCACCCATGTGGTCGATAGCCCGATTACCGCCAACGGGTCCGATACGGCGGCGCTGCTCGACTACGTGCGCTCGCGTGAGGCGATCGGCGGCACCGACATGTACTCGGGCCTCTCGACTGCGCTCGACCTGGCGCGCCAGGCTGTGGCCGACGGTGGCTACACAGTGGCGATTGTGCTCATGACCGACGGTCAGTCGGACACATACGCGCGCGACGAGTTCGTGTCCGCCTACGAGCAGGCGGGCGTTGACGTGCCGATCTTCTCCATCATGTTCGGCGAAGCGGATCCCACCCAGCTCGACGAGCTGACGACGCTCACCAACGGGCGGACCTTCGACGGGCGCGAGGGCGACCTGGCCGATGTGTTCCGCCAGGTCAAGGGCTACAACTAGGGACGCGGCCGTGGGGTACGTACTGGGGGCGTTTCTGGGTGTTGTCGCGGGTGCGGCGTGCATCGTCGCGGTGGGCGGCGTGGTCGGCATCGTGGCCGGTCTGGCCGCGGCCGCGCTGCTCTATGTCGGCGTGGGCCAACTGCTGAAGCCCGAGCGCAAGCTCGGCGGCGTGGTGGCAAGCATGCTGCCCGACGGCGAGGCCGCCACGGAGCGCATCGACGCGGCGCGCGAACTCGATCGCCAGATCGGCCGGCGTCGCGCCAAGATCTGCGATGCGCAGGTCGGACGCGAAACCGAGGATCTGCAGCACGATATCCAGGCGCTTATCGCCTGCGTAGAGGAGCAGCCGGCGACCTACCGTAGGCTCGCGCACTTCCTGTCTACCTACGGCGAGCAGTGCGTGCGCATGCTCGACGGGTACCTGAGCGTCGAGCGCCTGGCCACGCCCGAGCTCGTGCACGGTGCGCGCGAAGACGCGATCGAGGCGCTCTGCGCGCTGCAGGGCGCGGCGCAAGGCGAGCTCGCGCGGGCGACCGGCTCCAAGGCGGCCGATCTCGAGGCGAGCTCGGAGGCCATCAAACGCCTGATGGAGATGGATGGCTACCGCCCGGACGAGCCGGCTGCACCAGACGGCGCCGACGTGAAAGGCGATACCGATACGGCTGCCGGGGCCGCGCGTGCCGGCAGAGGGGAGAGATGATGAAGGGGTCCAAGGGCAAGATCGTCGGCCTGGTCTGCGTGCTCGCCGCGGTGGCGATCATCGGCGGTGTGTTCGTCATGCGCCAGGCCCAGCCCGCACCGGAGCCCGTGGCGGAGCCCACGACGGTTTCGGGATACCTCGGTGGCGAGAAGGTCTCGCTGTTTGAGGACGCGCAGTTTACCGAGCTCGCAGCTGCTGCGGGGCTCGATATCGACTACCGCAAGGCGGGCTCGCTCGCCATGATGGACGCTTCGATCGAGGGCATGAGCTATCTGTTCCCCTCGTCGCAGGCGGCGGTCGAGTACGGCCACGAGCGGGGGATCGAGCCCGTCTCTGAGCAGATCGTGCTCAACTCGCCCATCGTGATCTACACCTATCGCGACGTTGCCGACGCGCTGGTGGGCTCCGGCATCATGGCCAAAGACGGCGACATCTACACGCTTGATGTCGACGCGGCGGTTTCCGCCATGCTCGCCGACAAGACATGGGTCGACCTCGGCTACGCCGCGGGCTATGGGCAGTTCCGCATCGACAGCACCGACCCGGCCGAGTCCAACTCGGGTAACGAATGGGCGGCGTTGATCGCCAACTCGCTTGCCGGCGGGCAGCCCGCCACGGTGGAGACCGTCGAGCGCGACGCGGAGTCCATTCGCAAGGTCTTCTCCAAATCCGGCTGGATGGAGACGAGCTCAGAGGACTCGTTTCGCCAGTTCCTCACGCTGGGCGAGGGGTCCAAACCCATGATGGTGGGCTACGAGAGCCAGGTGCTCGACCTGTCCGTGAACGAGCCGGACTTGTTCGAGCAGGTGGCCGATACGCTCGTGGTGGCCTACACCACGCCTACGGTCTGGTCGACGCACGTGTTGATGGCGCTCGACGAGGCGGGCGAGCAGCTCAGCGAGTTTCTGATGAGCGACGAGGTGCAGAAGCTCGCCTGGGAACGGCACGGTTTTCGCGGCGCGTCCCAGCTCGGCACCGACGGCGCCGAGCGCTTTGAGGTGACAGGCATTGCCGAGCGCGTGCCCGCGGCGGTCGAGCTTCCCGCGCCCGCGGCCATGCAGCGCCTGATCGAGGTGGTCAGCGGGTCGTGACGCGCCCGCTTCGATACGCTGGAGAACCTCTCGCGAAAGGGGAGTGCTATGGATACGAATAACGAGGTCATGCCCGTCGAGGCGCAGGCTGTGCCGGCAAAGAGAGTCAGCTTGGCCGATATCGCGGCCTCGCAGGGGGCCGCGCGTGCGGGTCAGCCGGCGGCGACGCCCGTCACCCCCGCCGAGCCGCCGGCGGTCGTGCTCTCGCCTGCCGACCAGCAGCGCGCCCGCGAGCTCGCCGCCACGATCGACTTCACTAAGAGCGGCATCGAGAGCACCTATGCGCGCGACGCCCAGCGGTCCATGTCGGATTTCGCCGACAACGTGCTCGCCAAGACGTCGAACAAGGCTACGGGCGAGGCCGGGGCGCTGCTGCGCGAGCTTCTGGTCGACGTGGAGAGCGCCGAGCTTTCCGGCGTGAAGCAGATCCCCATCATCGGCAAGGTCGTGGTGGGTATCGACAAGCTGCGCCGGACCTACCAGAAGGTGGCCCCGCAGGTCGACGAGGTGGTGGAGAAGCTCGAGCGCGCACAGGCGCAGATGATCGCCGATATCGCCATGTACGACACCATGTACCAGCGCAATGTCGACCAGTACCGCTCGCTTAAGGTCTATATCGCCGCCGGCCGCCAGGCGCTGGCGGATTTCCGCGCCGAGCAGCTCCCCGCGCTCGAGGCCGAGGCGGCATCCACCGGCGACGCCATGGGCGCGCAGGTGCTGAAGGACTTCAAGGACAAGCTCGAACGGTTCGACAAGCGTCTGGACGATCTGGACCGTGTGAGCATCGTGAGCCTGCAGATGGCGCCGCAGATCAAGCTGCTGCAGAACGCCGACAAGAGCATCTCGGACAAGATCGACACGACCATCTCGACCACGATTCCGCTCTGGAAGTCCCAGATGGTGATCGCGCTCGGCCTGGCCAACCAGCGCGCCGCGCTCGACCTGCAGAAACATGTGGACGACGCCACGAACAAGCTGCTGCGCGCCAACGCCGAGGCGCTGCAGCAGGGTGCGGTCGACGCCGAGCGCGCCACGCAGCGCGGCAGCGTGGACATCGAGACGCTCGAGGAGGTCAACAAGCGCCTGATCGACACCTTGAACGAGACGATCAAGATCCAGCAGGAGGGCCGCGCTGCCCGCGAGGACGCCGCGGGCCGTATGCGCCAGATCGAGTCCGACCTGAAGACCGCCCTGCTCGAGGCCGCCGGCCAGTAATCAAGCGGCCGGGGCGACAATCCCTTTGCCTCACTGTCATGCCACCCAGTGCAGGTGCCCTTTCTACGCTGTTGCACAGGGGCGGTTGCTTGGCGAATACGCCGAGCAACCGCCCCTGTTCGTGTACCGCGTAAGGAAGGAAGAACCATGGCAGACAGGGTGTACGGATACGCGCGCGTCTCTACGCGCGAGCAGAACCTCGATCGGCAGATGGACGCGCTGAGCGCGTTTGGGGTCGAGGAGGAGAGGGTGTTTGCGGACAAGGCGAGCGGAAAGGATTTCGCGCGGCCGGCCTACCGCAGGCTGCTCGACGCGCTGGAGCCCGGCGACGTGCTGGTGATCAAGAGCATCGACCGCTTGGGGCGCAACTACGAGGAGATTCTCGACGAATGGCGCATCATCACGCGCGTGAAGGGCACGGCCATCGTGGTGCTGGACATGCCGCTTCTGGATACGCGCCGCGAGCATGATGGCGTGACGGGCATGCTGATCGCCGACATCGTGCTTCAGCTGCTCTCCTACGTGGCGCAGGTGGAGCGCGAGAACATCCGGCAACGGCAGGCCGAGGGGATCGCCGCGGCGCATGCGCGCGGCGTGAAATTCGGCAGGCCGAGGAAGGCGAAACCCGCGTCGTACACGGCGGTCAAGGCGTCGTATCTGCGCGGGGAGACGACGCGCCAGGCCGCCGCGGGGCAGCTCGGCGTGTGCGTGAGCACGTTCGACCGCTGGATCAAAGACGACCGCGCGCCTCGGCCGGCGACGGCGTGACGCGGTTCGCGGGATGTCCGCCAAGGGGGCGAGGCGAACGGCGGCGCACGTTCCCGGCGCGCACGCTATAATCTGCGCAGCGACAGGATCGAGCAGGCAGGAGGGCCGTCTCATGACCGATTACGAACAGCGGTGCCAGCTGGCCCCGGCGCCCCGCGCCGTGTTCTTCGACGTCGACGGGACGCTCGTTTCCCATCGCGCCGGGCGCGTTCCGCCGAGTACCGTGGCGGCTCTGGCAGAGCTGCACCGCCGCGGGTGCAAGGTCTTCGTGGCGACGGGGCGCTCGCTGCCGGAATTCGGTTTCCTTCCTCTCGACGGACTCGACTTCGACGGATACGTGCTGGTCGGAGGCCAGGAGGCCCGAGACGCCCGGGGCAACGTGGTCTTCTCCGATCCCATCGGGGGACGTGACCTGGACGTGCTGCTCGAGGAGTTTTCCGCCCGGCGCCGTCCCATCCTGTTCTACGAGTCGACCCGGATGTACGCCAATTTCATCAACGACCATGTCCGCAGGGTGGAGGAAGAGGTGTCCACGCCCGTGCCGCCCGTCGACGTGCCGCTGCCGGGCCATAAGGTGCTCAAGGCCATCGTCTACGAGGACTCCCTGCGCGAGGACGACCTGATGCGCCGTCTGCCCGGCTGCAAGGCGACCCGCTGGCATCGCTGCGCGTACGACATCGTTCCCGCCCGGGGCGGCAAGGTCGCGGGCATGAGGGCCCTGCTCGACCTGTACGGCATCGCGCGCGAGGAGACCATGGCCTTCGGGGACGGCGAGAACGATGCCGACATGCTGCGCTTCGTCGCGACGGGCGTCGCCATGGGCAACGGCGATCCCGCCGCCTGCGCCGCCGCCGACTACGTGTGCGGCGACATCGATGACGACGGGCTGGCCCGTGCGCTGGAGCACTTCGACCTGATCTGATGTCCTGCGGTATCGGAGCGGGCACCCGCGATCTTCGCGCCGTTCCGGCCGCATCT